>JBGOTP010000057.1:0-19095 GCA_041476545.1 Vicinamibacteria bacterium
GCGGGATTTGCGCTGCTGTCTCTGAAGTTCCTCATGTACTTGTAGTGGGCAACGAAACAATCCGACTACGCGGAGGGGTCCCTGGTGTATAAGGGTGCGGAGCCAAAGGAGAGAATCCATGGACGTGAAACAACGCAATCGAAGGGGGTTCCTGAAAAACGGGGCCGCGTTGGCCACCGGTCTGGCCGTGGGAGCCGTACGGCCCCTAAGCGGCCAGACACCAGGATCAGCGGCGCCCTCCAAGAACATCAACGAGCTCATCGCCTATGGCGAGCGCTCCCGTTTCGTGACTTCAATGCGCGTGCCCGTGGCCGAGAGAATGTCGCCCGATATGTTCGGGCTGACGTTTCACGTGCTGACTCCGCTTCAGGATTCGGTCGGGATTATCACGCCATCCTCGCTCTTCTATACGGCGACCCACCGTGGTGCCTTTGTTCCGGACATCGATCCCCGTGAGCATCGTCTGATGATTCACGGCATGGTGGACCGGCCGCTGACGTTCACTGTGGACGAATTGAAGCGCCTCCCGTACGTCTCCCGTATTCACTTCGTCGAGTGCCTGGGAAACCGTGCGCAAGCCAGGCACAAGACCGTCCAGGAGTCGCACGGATTGACCAGTTGCGCCGAATGGACCGGCGTGCCGCTGTCTTTGCTGCTCAAGGAGGCCGGCGTACAAAACGCGGCGTCCTGGATCGTTGCGGAGGGAGCGGAGGAAGTGAAGGGCGCGTCGAGCATTCCGCTCGCGAAGGCCATGGACGACTGTCTGGTGTGCTACGGCATGAACGGCGAGCCTATCCGCCCTCAGCAGGGCTTTCCACTGCGGCTGATGGTGCCGGGCTTTGAAGGCATTTATCAGATCAAGTATTTGAGGCGGATCAAGGTGGTGGACCGCTACTACATGACCTATGACGACTACGGGCACATCAATCCGGACCCGAAAGTAGCCGCGTTGACTCACCAGATTGGACCGAAATCGGTTATCACATTTCCTTCCGGGGGACAGCAGCTGCCCGGCCGGGGATTCTACGAGATCACTGGCTTGGCCTGGTCCGGTGCGGGCGCCATTCGCCGGGCTGAGATATCCACCGACGGGGGCCAGAGCTGGAAGGACGCCGAGCTTCGGTCGCCAGCCTATCCAATGGCGCATACCCGGTTTGGCTTCCACTGGAACTGGGATGGAAAAGAGTCCGTGCTCATGTCGCGCTGCACCGATGACCTGGGCACGCGTCAACCAACGCGCGCTGAGGCCGCGCAATACTGGAATCGGCCCGCGGACGACAGATTCCGGATCCAAGGCGCCGACAACGGTGTTCAACCGTGGAGGGTGGCGAGCGATGGGAGCGTTCACAATGGGCTTGCGTAGGTTTCTCCCCGGTGTGATCCTCGGTGTGATGGTCCTGGGGATGTGCCAGATTGGGTCGGCACAATCACCCACCTACGGGTTGGGGAGGACTCCCACCGCGGAAGAAATCCGTGCCTGGGACATCGCGATCAGTCCCACGGGAAAAGAACTCCCGCCGGGACGCGGAACCGCCAAGGAAGGTGCGCAGCTCTACGTACAAAAGGGGTGCGCGGGATGTCACGGGCGAACAGGCTCGGGCGGCCGTGCTCCCACTTTGATAAACAGCAAAATCACTGCCGCCAATTCCGCGTCTTCGTTGCCCCCTGGGCCCCCTGGGCCTCCTGCGTCTTCGATGCCCGCGATGGCATCGATGCCGTGTCTCGCGCCGTGTGTGAACGACAACAACGTCATGGCGCTTCACTCACCCTTCGCGGCGACGATCTGGGATTACATCAACCGCGGCATGCCGATCGGCAAGGAGGGGACGCTCAGCGCCAATGAGGTGTACGCGCTGACCGCGTTCCTGCTCTACAAGAACAACGTCATCCAGGAGGACGAGGTACTCGACGCGCAGAGTCTGCCGAAGGTCAAGATGCCGAATCGCGATGGATTCGCGCTCCCTGCGGAGTGGAAGCACGGGACGCCAAGGCTTCAGGGTTACCCCTGAACAGGCTCGATCATGTTCCTTCCGGTTTCCCATCATCTGGTGCGCCTTGGCTCTCGCGCGACCGTGCTCCAGGCTGTGGTGACGCACGGCAAATGGCAACGCATCGTGCGTATCGCGCGCCAGCACGGACTGTTTCCCGCCGCGCACGACCTCGGCCTGAGAGCGATCAACACGGTGGTCGTTTTCAAGATCCTCAGGTGCGTGGCCATCGATCGGGTCAATCCGGCGTTTACCGGATGCCCAGCGGGTTACACACCAATGTTCCTGACGCCCGCCATGATCCGGGACATGGCCAAGAATCCGGATAACCGCCTCAGGGAGCGCGTTGTCGAAGAAGCGTTGGCGAAGGGCGATGAATGTTTTGGGATCTTCAAGGGCCCGGAGCTGGCCTCGTATGGTTGGTATTCACGGAAGCCGACGACGATCGAGCCGGGGCTCGTGCTGCATTTTGATGAACACTGCGCATACATGTACAAAGGGTACACGCACCCACGACATCGCGGCCTTCGGCTGCATGCGATAGGCATGACGTTGGCATTGGGTCACTATCTATCCGCGGGGCGCAAGGGGTTGGTTTCGTGGGTCGAGTCCGACAACTTCGACTCGTTGAAGTCCTGCTTCAGAATGGGCTACGTCGAGTTCGGCTCGATCTACGTCGCGAAAGTATTTGGACGTTTTTTTGCGTATGCCAGCCGCGGGTGCAAGGCGCACGACTTCTCGATAGGCCGCCCCGCCCAGCGTGACGCGTGAAGAGACGCATGCGAAGGTCCTCGAAGGTGCGTGCGGTACAATCTCGATGTCGCGATTGAGGCGCCCATGGACCTGACTCGGTGAGTGCAACAGCTCCCATTTCCTCAGACGTCATCATCGTCGGCGCTGGCCTGGCGGGTACCGCCACGGCGATCCTCCTCTCCCGGCAAGGCATACGCGTCACCCTTATCGATCGATGGGCCACGTATCCCGCCTGCTTCAAGGCCGAGAAGCTCGAGCCCGACCAGATCGAGTTGCTCCGCAAGTTCGATCTCCTGTCGGCGTTGACGCCGGGAGCAGGACACATCCGCGTGATCCTCATAGCGGAAGGTGGGCGCATCTTGCACGCTCAGCGGCGCGAGCAGTTCGGGATTCTCTATCAGGACATGGTCAACCCGCTGCGCGCGCGGCTCGGCCGCGACGTGAACTTCAAGATTGGTCGGGTACAGGACATCGTGACCAGTGCCGACGTGCAGCGCGTGACGCTGGTCGGCGGTGACGAATGCACGGCCCGTCTTGTGGTGCTCGCATGTGGTGTGAGCACGCTCCAGGCGCGTCTCGGCTTGGCCAAACACGTGATCCAGAAAGATCAATCGCTGGCCTTCGGCTTCACCATCGCTCGAACCGACGGACAACCGTTTCCATTCGACGCCCTCACATACTATCCGACCGGCTGTGCAGAGCGAGTGGCGTTCCTCACCTTGTTCCTGGTCGGCACCACGATGCGCGCCAACCTCTTCGTGTACTGGGCTCCTGGCGAAACGCATGCGACGAACTTCGCGCGTGAACCGCGCCGCGAACTGTCCCGTATCCTGCCGAAGCTGACGCGGGCCATCGGCGACTTCGATGTCGTCACCAACGTCGAGTCCTCACGCATCGACTTGTATCAGATGGACGGCTATCGACAGCCCGGTCTGGTCCTCATGGCGGACGCGTTTCAAGGTGTGTGCCCCACCACGGGCACCGGCATCAGCCGCGTGCTGACCGATGTCGACGTCCTGTGCCACGAGTGCGTGCCGCACTGGCTCTCGACCCCAGGCATGAGTGCTGAGAAGATCGGCAGTTTTTACGACAACGTCCGCAAACGAGAGACCGACGAGCACTCGCTCGTCGGTGCCTGGGGAAACCGTCAAATGGCGGTCAACGGCGGGCTTCCGTGGATGGCCCGGCGGCTGCAGCGACGATGGCGAAAGAGATTCGCCGGTTGACGCCGGACGCCATCCGCGCGACCTTCGAGCGGCTCGGCAATCGTCGCCGATTCTCCAGAGGGCATCCCAGCTAGCGTTCGTCGCCCCGCGCGAGCTGGAACACGTGGCCCACGACATAGTCGCCGACGCGCCGGCCCTGCGCGATGCCATCGTTCTTGTCGAACGCGAAATGGATCCCGAGATAGATGCGGCTCTGGCCATTCTCTTCCTCGGCCTGCGACAGGGTCTGAAACGTGCGCGGGATGAGCGGCCGCACGAGCCCGTTGTGGTCCAGCGTGACGCCGTTGTACTCATCGGACACGAACGTAAACGCAATGTCGTCCGTTCCATAGAAGCGACGCAACACCTGGAACACCGCGCCACCAAATCCGGCGTGCCCGGACGTGTAGGCGGGGAACGGCGGTGTGAAGTCGGGGCCGTTGAGATTGCTCGCCGGCGCGCCGAGTGGCGTGAAGGTCGGATCGCCCGTCGTCAACGGATTGCCGTCGCCGAGACCGGTCGGGCCAGTGCCCGGATCGGACTCGCGAATGGCGGTGATGGGACGCCAGAAGTTGTAGTGGTACTTCGACTCCCACACGGCGATGGCGGCATCGGCCATCGCGACGTTGGAGAGGGCCAGGAGCCGGGTGAACTCGACGACATTCGACGAGCCCATCTGGTCAAAGATGTGCACCACGATCTGGTTGTACATCCGCGGCGGCGCGCACAGGCTGGGTGTGCCGTCGTAGGCCCAATACGTGGCCGCGATGGTCTGGTCTTCGGTGCGTTCGGTCGGCGTCACAATGCCGTCACCGCCCAGTCGTTTCACTTCGTCGTACGCCTCGGCGTATTCTTCGCTGCCGAGGTCGGGTGGAGGCGGGACTCGGAACCGGACGGCGGAGGGGATGACAAACGGCCGCACGCGGCCCCAATAGGCACCCAACGCGATCGGGATCTGGCTGATCGGATCCTGCCGCCACTGTCCCGGCGCGTCGCCGGTGATGAAATCGGTGCCGATGCGCGGCTCCGTATACAGGGAACCGTCATGGGCCCGGAGCGCGAGAATCAGAGCCGCGGCTCGCTGCCCAAGGCGAATCCCCTGCGCTTTCGCCGGTCCATCCCGGATGACGGCAAGATCGTCGGCGAGCACCGCATCCCCGACGGGCGCCTGCGAGGGATACAGCGCGACCAGGGTGTCGTGCGCCGCCTGCGCCACGGCCGCTTCCATCGACGTGCCCCTGGGCGCGCGGGGAAGATCGGTGTAGCCGCGGTACTCGCCGCCGATGGCGTTGACCGCATCGAAGACGGCGATGTGCACGATAGCCATCGCGCGGCTTGAACGGGCGGGCCCGAACTGCTCACCAAAGATCCGATGTTCCGTGGGCCCGGGCCGCGTGTGATCGAGGCCCGACATGTCCACGGCCATGCGGTTCCAGTGATGGGCCATGGCCATCGCGTTCTGCGGAGTGGTCGACGGCCGGCGTCGGAACTCCTCGCGGTGCCTCGTCTCGACATCGCGATTGGGATGGTAGTTCGAACCCCACGGGTCCGATCGTGCGCCGTCACGGCTCTGCGCCTGGACGACCCAGAGCAGTCCGATCAGGCCGATGGAAATGCACGCGAGGAATCGATTGGCGTTCTTCCAGTACAGCATCAGGTTCATACCTCTTCCGAGCTAAGTGATTGCGCCTACCAGCGGATCAGCGCCGGTGATCCGCACATCGACCCACTCGTTGCGCGCGCGGCCTGGAGGGATCCTCACCTTCAGATAGTTTCCGGTCACCGCGAGCGATCCGTCTTCGAGCGTCAGCGCCCGATGCACCCTCCCGACCTGCGACGCGACAAATCGTCTCGCCAGCCGCGCCGATATCTCTCTTGCGCGGCGGCCGCGTTCCCGGACGACGAGGCCGGGCACCTTGCCGCTCATTCCCGTAGCCGCCGTTCCCGGTCGATCTGAATAGGGAAACACGTGGATGTGCGTCAACGGCGACATCTCGAGATACGACGCCAACTGTTCGAAGTCGTCGTCGGTTTCCCCAGGAAATCCGACGATGATGTCTGAACCGATAGACGCATGGGGCAGTCGCCGGCGGATATCGTCGACGAGCGCCGCGTACTGGTCGATCGTGTACGGACGCCGCATGGTCGCGAGCACGCGATCGCTCGCGTGCTGAAGCGGCAGGTGGAAGTGCGGAGCGAAACAGCCGCTCTCCGCCACCAGCGCGACGATGTCTGGCGTGCAGTCGTTGGGCTCGAGCGAGCTGATTCGAAGGAGAGGATGCGATGCAGCGTCCAGGCTGCGCAGCAACTCCAGCAGCGACGAACGCGGCGTCAGATCGCGGCCGTACGATCCCAGGTGTACGCCGGTGAGCGCGACCTCCTTGAACCCCGCCGATGCCACGCGAGCCACCTCGCTGAGCACGTCCTCGACCGGCACGCTTCTCGGTCTGCCGCGGGTCGTCGGAATGATGCAGTACGAGCAGAGCTCGGCACATCCTGTCTGCACCCGGAGCGTGAAGGCCGTGCGACCCGCAACGCCTGGCTCAATCGTCGCGCCGCAGCTCCCGTCGCCGTCTCCGAAGCGCCAGGCAGTCGTCGGATCCGGCGGAGACATGTCCGGCTGAAGCCGGACCCCACGTACACCGTCCGCCTGAAGGCGGACCCCACGTACGAGGGAGTTCAGCTGCGGTTTGTCGTCGTTCGAAACAACACGCGTGACATTCGGCAAACCTCCGACCTCGTCGGGTCTACGCGTCGCGTAACAGCCGGTCACCACAATGCGCGCGTCAGGATTCCGTCGGGCGACCCGCCGAATTGTCTGCCGAGCGCCCTGATCGGCTGTGGCCGTCACGGAGCACGTGTTGACGATCACGACGTCCGCTTCTTCGGCGGGCGACGGCGTTGCGCCATTCGCCAGCAGTTCCTCCTCGAAACCGATCGAGTCGGCCTGGTTCACGCGGCAGCCGAACGTGATCACGGAATATTTCATCGTCAGAATCGAAAATCAGAACTCGGGAATGGCGGATCTCGGCTCGGACTGAAGGGCCCGGCGTCCGATATCCCGTCGATACTGCATGCCGTCGAACGAAATCGTCGCGACGCCGGCATAGGCGCGTGCAATCGCCTCGGCGTACGTGGGTCCGCGGCCGACGACCGTCAGCACGCGGCCGCCCGCGGTCACAAGCCGCCCATCGCGCGTGGCCGTGCTCGCGTGATAGACCGACACGCCCGCCAGGCGCTCGGCCTCCGCCAGTCCGGAGATCGGCCGACCTGACTCCGCGGATTCGGGATAACCACGCGAGGCGAGCACCACACCGACGAGCTTCTCGGCCGTCAGGCGAATCGTGGACTGTTGCAGCTGGCCCCTGGCTGCGGCAATCAGGATCGGCAGGAGCGGATCGGCGATGAGGGGCAGAATCACCTGCGCCTCGGGATCGCCAAGGCGCGCGTTGAACTCGATCACTTTCGGACCCGACGGGGTGAGCATCAGCCCCACGTACAGGAATCCGCGAAACGGACATCCCTCCGCGGCCATTCCGGCAATGACCGGCTCCACGATGTCGCGCATCACGCGCTCGTGCAGGGCGTCGTCTATCAGCGGACTCGGCGCAAATGCGCCCATCCCTCCCGTATTGGGTCCACGATCGTCATCGAAAATCCGCTTGTGATCCTGGGCGGTGCCGATCGGCAGGGCGCGATGGCCATCACTGATGACGAAAAATGACACTTCGGGACCGGTCAGACGCTCTTCGATAACGAGCCGGGCGCCCGCATCGCCAAAGCGAGATTCGTTCATCGCGGCTCGGACAGCCCCTTCGGCCTCCGAGAGGTCCGCCGCGATCACCACGCCTTTTCCGGCGGCGAGTCCGTCAGCCTTCACGACAAGAGGGAATCCGAACTCATGTGAGCGAACGCACGCCAGGGCCTCTTCAGGGCAGTCGCACACGAGGAAGCGAGCCGTGGGCACGGCATGGCGTTCCATGAATGCCTTCGCGAAGGCCTTGCTGGACTCGAGACGGGCCGCGGCGGCCGAGGGACCAAACAAAAGGTGGTTGCGTGCGGCAAAACGATCCGCGATCCCCACGCTGAGGGGCGCCTCGGGACCGACGATGGTGAAATCGACCCGCGCTCGATCAGCCAGCTCAACAAGGGCATCTGTTTGCGACGGGTCGGTCGGGAGTGTGCGAGCGATCGCCGCGATGCCCGGGTTTCCCGGGACGCACAGGACCTCCGGCGCGGAAGGTTCGGAGGCCAGGCGGGCGGCCAGCGCATGCTCACGCGCGCCTCCGCCGATGACCATAACTTTCATTACTTGAGTACTTTAGGAGCTGTGATGGAATTGCACGGATGGTTGACGCGACCGGGACTATTTCGTTGACCTCGACGGTGGTTCCCGCCTAGAATCCGCGTTTACCTGTGATAGCCTAACACGTTTGGTTATCTCAAAAAGGGGTTGATCTCACGTGGCTGAAGTCAAGATTCAGGAGGGCGAATCGATCGAGAGCGCGCTCCGCCGGTTCAAGCGCAAGGTGCAGCAGGAAGACATCATCAAGGATATCAAGAAGCATTCCTTCTATTTGAAACCTGGCGACAAGCGCCGGGCGAAGCAGGCACTCGCCCGAAAGCGGAACCGGAAGAAGCTCCGGCGCGAGCTGGAGTAGAACGGCCCCGACGAGGTAGCGACCGATGGAGTTCCAGGACAGGATCCTCAGGTGCGTGGACTGCGACGCGGAGTTTGTCTGGACGGCTGGAGAGCAGCAGTTCTTCGCCGACAAGAACTTCAAGAACGAACCGAAGCGCTGTAAGGATTGTAAGGGCAGGCGCGCGGCCCGTCCCGCCGGGGCTGTCGCCCGCGAGCGGGTGGAAACCGTCACCATGTGTTCGGCCTGTGGCAAAGAGACGACGGTGCCGTTCAAGCCAACGCAGGGTCGACCGGTGTTCTGCAAGGAATGTTTTCAGTCGCGGAAGTTTGCTGGAGCGGGCGGCGTCTAGTTCACCCCACTCATTTCGTCCATTCTCCGCATTGAGTCGGCGCGCGCGACGAGTGGTGTGTTAAGCTCGCTCGCGCAGATACTTGGAGCGTTTTCATGCAGATCGAGGAACGGGCCGTCGGCGATGTGAAGGTGCTCGACGTGAAGGGCAGAGTCACCCTTGGCGATGGCGACGAGCTGCTGAGGGACAAAATCAACAGCCTCCTGAATCAGGGCCACAAGAAGATCGTGCTCAACCTCGGAGGCGTGCCCTACATCGACAGCGCGGGCCTCGGCGAGATCGTTCGCACGTACACGACGGTCAGCCGGCAGGGTGGCAGTCTCAAGCTGCTCAACCTGACCAAGCGCATCACCGATCTTCTGTCCATCACAAAGCTCCTGACGGTGTTCGAGACTTTCGAGTCCGAGGACGACGCCGTCAAGAGTTTTTCAGCGCCGGCCAAGGCTTAACTCGTGGTCCGGTCCGGCCACTAGTTCTGCACCCGCGCTAAATGGCGCGCAGGACCTCTCCCAATCTCGCGGTCCGGGCCCCGTTGGCGACGTTGCCCACTGCCGACATGGCCAGGCGCCCTGTTGTGTACAGCCTGCTCGTCTCACTCAGACCCGCCCAGTGGACCAAGAATCTCCTGGTGTTTGCGGCTCTCATCTTCGCCGTGAAGCTCTTCGATCCGTACGCGGTGGCGAGGGCCACGGCAGCCTTCGTGATCTTCTGCGCGTTGTCGGGCAGCGTGTACTTGATCAATGACGTCGCCGATCGCGAGGGCGACCGACGACATCCGGTGAAGGGGCACCGTCCCATTGCATCAGGCGAGTTGTCCGTTGCGATCGCGGTCAACGTCGCCGTGGTGCTCGGAGCGGCGGCGATCGGCGCGGCGTTCTTCCTCGGTTGGCGGTTCGCCTTGATTTCTGCCGCCTACTTCGTGCTGATGACCCTGTATTCAGGACTGTTGAAACACCTCGTGATTCTCGACGTCCTCACCATCGCCATCGGCTTCGTGTTGCGCGCCGCGGCCGGCGCGGCCGCCATTGACGTCGTCATCAGCCACTGGCTGCTCGTCTGCACGATCCTGCTGGCGCTATTCGTGGCGTTGGCGAAACGGCGGGCCGAACTGGTGCTGCTGGCGCAGGACGCGACCGGTCACCGGCGCATTCTGGGAGAGTACAGTCCGTACCTGCTGGACCAGATGATTGGCGTGGTCACGGCGTCCACTCTGATTGCGTACATCCTCTACACGATCAGCCCCGAAACCATCGCGAAGTTCGGCACCGGGTGGCTGGAACTAACCGTTCCCTTCCCGCTCTATGGGATCTTCCGGTATCTCTATCTCGTGCATCGGCATGAAGCCGGCGGCAGTCCCGCCGATCTCCTGTTGACGGACCGACCGCTGCTCGCATGTGTGGCGTTGTGGGCGGCGGCGGTCGTTGTGATCATCTATGTCTGATTTCACCGTTCGCACGGACTCCGTCAACGTCGAACAGATCATGGAGCAGATCCGCGCGCGGATCCGCGAGAAGCGGGGCGTGGATTACACCGAACAGCAGATCCGCGACCTGGCGGCCATGAAGCTGGAGACATTTCTCGACCCGCGCGTGGTGCGTTCCGATCTCCTGGAACGGTTCCAGCGTGCGCAGGCGGCTCAGGCGGCGGCGTCACACGTCACGTTTGGACCGAATGCCATCTTCGACACCGAGCGTCCGATCGTTGCCAGAATCCGACGCCTGCTGCGCCCTGTGCTCAAGTTGTTCTTCAACCCGAACCCGATTTCGCAGGCACTGGTACGTCTCAACGACATCGACCCACGGGTTGACATGTGCCACGAGATCCTTCACAGCCTCGTGATTGAGCTCACGCGGACGGGCATCGAGGTGACGAACCTGAAGATGCGGGTCGAGTCCCTGACCGGCCGGCTCGAATTCAATGAGCGGCGCGCGCGCGCCCTGGAACGTGCGGTCGCATATGTCCCGTCAGCCGACGAACAGGCGAGTCCACCATTGACCGGAGGCTCTCTGCCGGCGGCCGCACCAAACGCCGGACGCCGCAGCGGCAGTTTCGCCGGAGGACCGCGCCCTTCGAGCTCCGGGCATGGGCATGGCTCGTCGGCGTCGGCAGTCTCTCGGCAGGCGCCGAGCAGTGTTCGGCCGGATCCGGCGACATCAACGGCCCAAAGCGCACCGGCCGTCCCTTCGTCTTCACCGCCTCCGAGTGCCGAACAGTCGTCATCCCCCGCTCTATCGGCCGGCACGCCGCCACAATCCGCCGAAGGTGCCGGCCACCAGCGCGGCCGGCGCCGCAGACGGCGTCGCGGCAGGCGAAGCGGCGGTTCCGCGGCGACACTCGAAGGCGCCACTGGAGCAAGCGGCGATGCGGCGCCGCCGGCCGGGGAAATCTCTGACCACGACGCGGCCCCGGCCGGGACGTCCGGACCCGGAGCCGCCTTCGAGCCAAACCCGGGCAGCGCCGACCATGCGGCGGCTCCCGCCGACTTCCCTCGCGATCCGTCCGGGCGCTCGGATTCCAGCGGCGAGCCGTGAAACTCGCCGTCGTCGCACAGCGCTACGGCGAGGCCATTAACGGTGGCGCCGAATTGCACGCGCGCTACATCGCTGAGCACCTCAGTCGCCACGCCGACATCGAAGTGCTCACCACGTGCGCGATCGACTACATTACCTGGAAGAACGAACTCCCCGCAGGCACGGATCGCGTCAACGGCGTTGCGGTCCGCCGTTTCCGCGTGAGGCATGAACGCAACCCTCTCGCCTTCGGCAAACGCTCCCTCCAGGTTTTCCACGAGCGCCATTCGGTGGCCGACGAGCTCGCCTGGCTGGACGCGGAGGGCCCCGCGAGTCCTGCACTCATCCGCTATATCGCCCACCACGGGGTCGAGTACGACTACCTTATCTTCTTCAGCTACCGGTACTACCACGCGTACTACGGGACGCGCGCTGCAGCGTCTCGCGCCGTTCTCGTCCCGACGGCCGAGCGCGACTCCGCGATCGGGCTTTCCATCTTCACACCTGTTTTCCGCGGGGTCCGCGCGCTGATGTACAACTCGCCCGAAGAGTGCGCGATGATTCAGGCGGTCTCCGGCAATCAGATCGTCCCATCCGTGATCGTCGGCATCGGATCGGACGTGCCGCAGAACCCGCAGGCGGCGCGGTTCAGGCAGAAGCACGGCGTCCGTGGCCCCTTTGCCGTCTACGTCGGACGGATCGATGAGAACAAGGGCTGCAAGCAGTTGTTCGATTTCTTCAGTTCGTACCTTCGCGAGGAGGCGGGCCAGCTGACGCTCGTGCTCATCGGCAATTCATTGCTGCCCATTCCCGGCCATCCACGCATCCGGCACCTCGGGTTCCTCGACGACACGGACAAGTTCGACGCCATGGCGGCCGCGGACCTGCTGATCGTGCCCTCGTACTTCGAGAGCTTGTCGATGGTGGCTCTCGAAGCGTGGGCGCTCGGTCGACCTGTCCTCGCCAACGCCAAGTGCGACGTCCTGAAGGGCCAGTGCATCCGCAGCAATGCTGGGCTGTATTACGACAACGAAGCGGAATTCATCGGCGCGCTTCGCGCGATCGAAGGCCAGCGATGGGTGAGCGGAGCCCTCGGAAGAAACGGCCGCCAGTTCTTCCGCGACCACTATGAGTGGCCTATCATCGAGCGCAAGTACCTGGACGTGTTCGACCAGCTTTCCAAGGAAACGTCCGTCCGCGTCATCGATCCTCTTCCCGGATGGTTCGAACGCCGACGACCGGATTGTCCTCCAGGCGCAGAGGTGGTCGACTCGATTCCGTCCGGACCGTCGCTCAGTGCGCAGCCGCCGACAACCGTCCGGCGCGACCCTCTTCCAATGATTGCAACGGGGCCGTCCGTCCCACCGGATCGTCCTCAACCGTCGGCCCGCTACGATCGTCGCCGCCCACAGGGACGGGGCCGTTCACCCCGATCGAGGCGCGCATAGTCGTGAAGCTCGCGTTCGTCGTCCACCGGTACGGACCTGAGGTCCTGGGCGGGGCCGAACACCTCTGCCGCCTCGTCGCGGAGCGCCTCGCCGCGCAGCACGAGGTGGATGTGCTCACGACGTGCGCGCGCGATTCGGTCACGTGGGAGAACGCCTACCCAGAGGGTTCCGATCGGATTCGCGGCGTCACTGTTCGACGCTTCGCGAATGCGCGCGTCCGCGACATCGACGCGTTCAACCGCTATGCGGAGTGGATCTACAACAACCCGCACACCCGCGCTGATGAACTCGATTGGCTTCAGCAGCAGGGACCCTGGTGTCCGGCCCTCATTGAATACCTGCGGCGGACGCATCAACAATATGACGTCCTGATCTTCTTCACGTATCTCCACGCCCCGACGGTCATGGGACTGGAAGTCAACCCCGGCAAGAGCGTCGTCGTGTCAACGGCCCACGATGATCCGGCCATTCGGCTCGAGATCTTCAAGGACGTGTTCAGGCGGCCAGCCGCGCTCTGCTATCTGACAGACAGCGAACGGCTGTTCGTGCAGAGCCGGTTCAACGATCGGCCCCTCCTCGAGGAGGTGGTCGGTGTGGGGGTGGAGGTGCCGCAGCAGCGGCCGTACCCGAGGATCCCTGTTCCGTCCGAAGAAGAGTCGTCACTATCGGAGGTCGGCCAGAGCGGCCTGACCGATTGGGGCGGCTCGCTGGATGAGCCGTCGCCAGCGCCAGAGTTCCCGTCCCACCTCCTCGCCAAGGGATCCGTCTTCCGGCGGCGTCATCGGCTTTATGGATCGCTGGTGTTGTACGGCGGGCGGATCGACCCGGGAAAGGGCGGCGAAGAGCTGATCGAGTATTTCAGCGGCTACGTAAAGGATGGCGGAGAAGCGACACTGGCCTTGATGGGTGTGAAGCTGATGGCGCTGCCGGAAGAGCCGTGGATCCGCTTCGCCGGATTGCTCTCGGATAGCGAGCGCCTGCAGGCGCTCGAAGCGGCTGACGTGGTCGTGTGCCCCGCGCCGTACGAGAGCCTCTCCCTGCTCGCACTCGAGGCGATGGCCGTCGGCACGCCCGTGCTGGCCAACGCGCGCAGCGCCGCGCTGGTCGAGCACTGCATCAAGAGCAATGGCGGCCTGTACTACGCGGACCGGGATGAGTTCGTGGAATGCCTGAAGCTGCTGGTTGGGGATTCCGAACTGCGCGAGGCCCTCGGCCGGAACGGGCGTGACTACGTGCGCAAGAACTACCGGTGGGACGTGGTGCTCGGCAAGTTCGAACGCATTTTCACCCAGGTGCGTAACGCACGCTAGTCAAAAGCATCGCGTCATTTGTCGTCGAGCGCGTCAGACGGCAGGGCCGGTTCCGCAGCGTCGCCTGGCTCGGCCCGCAGATTCACGACCCCGGCCGCCTCCCCGCCGTTCCCGCTGCCGTTTGAAGACCGTTTCCGGCGCGGTCGGATGTCGTACCTCTTGATCATTTCATTCAACGTCGTCGGCTTGATGTGCAGGAGTTCCGCCGCCCGCTTCTGAACACCGCCGGCCGCTTCGAGCGTGGACTCGATGAGCCGCTTCTCGAAGTCCGTGATGACCTCTTTGAAAGAAATCCCCTCTGGTGGCATCGCGAATTCCGGCATCGCGAAATTCGGTGTCTTCCGGACATGTTCGGGCACCAGCTCGATGCCGATCCGGGGTCCAGCGGTTAATACCACGGCACGTTCGATCACGTTCTCGAGTTCGCGGACATTGCCTGGCCAGTCATACGCGGTGAGCAGGTCCAACGCGTCTGGCGTCAGCTCGAGATCCGCTTTCTTGTTCTCACCGCCATACTTGGAGAGAAAGTTCTGGACGAGCAGCGGGATGTCGTCCTTCCGATCCCGAAGAGGCGGCAACTGAATCGAGATGACGTGCAGTCGGTAATACAGATCCTCTCGGAAACGACCTTCTGCCATCATCCGGCGCAGGTCCACGTTGGTCGCGGCGATGATCCGTACGTCGACGTTGATCGTTTCCATCCCGCCGAGACGCATGAAGTCGCGTTCCTGAATCACCCTGAGCAGCTTCGCCTGCGTCTCGAGCGGAATGTTGCCCATTTCGTCGAAGAAGATACTGCCCCGATCGGCGAGATCGAAGGACCC
Source organism: Vicinamibacteria bacterium (assembly GCA_041476545.1). Classification (GTDB taxonomy): domain Bacteria; phylum Acidobacteriota; class Vicinamibacteria; order Vicinamibacterales; family CAVVIG01; genus JBGOTP01. The sequence continues at coordinate 15,031 of JBGOTP010000057.1, forward strand.
CTTCTTCGCGTACACCGCACCGGCAAATGCACCCTTCACGTGGCCGAATAGCGTGGATTCGAGCAGATCTGGCGGCACATTGCCGGAATTCACGGCGACGAACGAACGCTCCGATCGGGATGAGTTGGCATGAATCGCGCGCGCCACCAGCTCCTTGCCCGTGCCGCTCTCTCCCTGAATCAGAATCGTCGATCGGCTCGGCGCCGCCTGGATGATGAGGTCGAAGACCTGCCGCATGCGTGGGCTGCGGCCGATGATGTTCGCGAACTTGTGATAGCGCTCCTGAATGTTCTGCCGGAGCGACCGGTTCTCATGGACAAGGCGTCGGCGCTCCATCGCGTTGCGGAGGACGACGAGCACTTCCTCATTCTTGAACGGCTTGGTGATGTAGTCGAAGGCACCGCTCTTCATGGCCGCAATCGCGCTTCCGACGGACGCGTAGGCGGTGATGATGACGACCGCGAGGTCCTCGTCAATTCGCTTCAGTTCGTCGAGCGTCGCGATCCCATCGAGTCCGGGCATCATGATGTCGACGAGCGCCGCGTCGAATGGCTGCGTCCGTGCGAGGTCGAGACCCTCCGGGCCCGATGCCGCGCAGCGCACCTGGTAACCCTCCCGCGTCAGGAGCGTCGCGAGAATCTCGCGCATGATTTCTTCGTCGTCGACGACGAGGATCGTCCCCTGTCGAAGCGGTCGACCCAATCCGGGTTGCTGAGGGGTGGTCATGTCAGTGCGCCGCGCTGCGGGCGGCAATGTGCGCCGGTGGCAGTGTCACGGCAAAGCGCGTTCCCTGCCCGATGCTGCTGTCGCAGCGGATTGAGCCGCCGTGCTCGTGCACGATGCCATACGAAATAGAGAGGCCAAGGCCCGTGCCACGGCCAATCGCTTTTGTCGTGAAAAACGGATCGTAGATTCTGGCCAGATGTTCGGGTGGAATGCCGGACCCGGTATCCGCGACTTCGGCGGTGATCCCGCTCCCGTCGGCCCGCGTTGTCACCGTCAACCATCCCCCACTCGGCATCGCATCGCGGGCGTTGAGAAACAGGTTGAGAAACACCTGCTGCAGCTGGTGTTCGATTCCGGCGACGCTCATGGGTGCCAGCGACAACTCCCGGCGGACTTTGATCTTGCTGGCCGTGAACTGATGCTCGAGGAGAGAAAAGACATCCGTAATCACGTCATTGAGGTCGACGTGAGTCCGCTCATTGCCGGCCGCGCCTGGACGCGAGAGCGTCAGAAGGCCGTTCACGATCTTGGCGGCGCGGAACGTCTGCCGCTCAATCTTCTCGAGCAGAATGGTCTTGGGATCATGCGGATCGGCTCCCTCGAGCAGCATCTGGGTAAAACTCGAGATGCCCGTTAACGGCGTGTTCACCTCGTGCGCAACCCCGGCGGCCAGAAGCCCGATCGACGCCATCTTCTCCGAAATCTGCAGCTGTTCCTCGAGCCGGGCACGATCCGTGAGATCTTCGATGAGCAGGATCGTACCGGCGACCGCGTCAGGATTGACGCCGCTCCGCAGGGGAACGGCCGTCGCATTGACGAGCAGTCGCTGGGGGTCCGGCGCCCTGCTCTCGCCGATCCCCGGCTTCCGTGCTGTCAGCGGCACTTTGAACAGGGTGGCCCCGCGTGGACTCTCGCGACGCGCGGCGCGCAACGCTTCCACGAGCGGCTCGTCGAACACGTCCCGGAGCGCGCGGCCGATGGCTTCCGCGCGCGTGACGCCATAGAAGATTTCGAGCGCGTGGTTCCAGCGAACAATCCGCTCGTCCTCATCGAACACAACCAGACCGTCCTCGAGCGATTCGAGAATGTTCTCGTTGAACTCCCGCATCCGCCCGAGCTCCTCAGCCTTCAGATGCAGCTGCCGGTACAGCCGTCCATTCTCGATAGCCGTCGCCACCTGCCCGGCGACAGCCGCCAGGAGTGCGAGATCCTCACTGTTGAAGGGATCGTCGGTCTCCTCGCGACCGAGCGCCATGACGGCAATCGCCGTCCCCTCGAAAGTACACGGCACAAAATAGGAGACGCCCTGGTCGCGCCAGAATTCCACTTCTTCGGCCGCGAATCGGGCCACCGCGATGGCATCGGACCCGTCGAGCGCGACGATGTGCCCGGCGTCCAGTCTCGGCATGAACGATGACGCACGCGCGAGCTGCGGGATCGTGCCGGCAAACCCGAAATCGTCGATCGTCTGGAAGTCGCCGTGGCGCTCGTCCGCCAGCATCAGCGCCATGCGGTCGAGTACAAGGGTCTCCACGATCCTCGTGACGAGCCGCTGGCTGAGCCGAACGACGTCCAGATCCCTGTTCAGGTCACGCGCGAACGCCACCAGCGCGCGCCGATAGTCGTAGCGATCGCGGTAGAACACCCGATCGATGGCATTCTGCACCGCCGCCTTGACCGGTTGCGCCAGAAGCACGACAACCACGGTCGCCAGCAGGGCCACCACCCAGTTGTGCGGGTCTTCCTCGCCGAACGCCAGCCCCACCGTTCGACCGAGACCGACATAAAGGAGGACGCTGGCGGTCAGAAACGCGGCGTAGCCCACGCCCCGTTTCGCGATCACCTCGACGTCGCGCAGGCGATAGCGCACAATCGCCGCGGCGAACGTGAGAGGCACGAGTCCAAGTGGGATGGCGGTCAGCTGAAGCCCCATCGGCGGGTCGACGCCAAGGGCCCATGGGAGCGCATAGCCGAACGCGAAGGGACCCACGCCGAGGACTGTGCCGCACACAATCCAGCGCAGCTGGCGCCGTCCGGTCAGCGACCGTATTTCCCTCGAGGCCCGGCCGAGGACCGCCATCGCCGCAACGACACAGACGAACAAATACACCGGCTCGGCCCGGTCAAGCAGCTCGATCGTCTGCGAAAACAGGCGACCATTCCCCGCGCCACGCGCGATGGCCGCGATGCGCGCAACCGCAAGCAGCACCGCGGGCAGGTAGACCAGCGGCAACAGGAGCGCCCCGCCCGGCCTGTGGCGCGCCAGCGGCCGCTGAGGAAATCCAAGCGTGAAATGCAGCAGAAGCGGAGGCAGGGCCGCGGTGGCGATGGCATCACCCCAGTAGAACGCCCAATCCAATCGATCGAATGGACCATTGAACGAAAAGGTGAATGTGCCGAAGAACGCGACACAGAGCCAGAAGAAGTGCAGCGTCGCTTGATCGTGCGGCCGGCGCAAACGGACCGACGCGCCGACGAGGAGCGTGAAGAATCCGACCGCCGCAAGCACAAAATAGAGAGATCCGGGTTCCTTCGCGCCCGCGAGCGGAACTTCGAGCACCCGCCGCGACCCAAGTCGTGCCAGCGTGTAGCTGAGCCTCGTGCCCTCGCGAGCGTGCTGCTGGAAGTTGAGGACTTCCTCGCGATTGCGCACCGGCACGCCGTTGATGGCCAAAAGGACGTCACCCCGCTCCACCCCCACAGCAGCCCCTGTTGAGGCCGGTGCAATCTCTACCGCCGTCACACCGTCCGCGCGCACCAACCAGAGCACGCCGTCCTCGACAGGGCGCGACTGCGCGCGGAGGACAATGTTCGCAATGCCAAGCGTCAAGAGGACACCGACGACTGCAACGGCCAGTGCCGCTCGTCCCCAAACCAACCACCGACGCTCGGCAGACTCGACCGTGCTCGACACGCCCGGCCCGCCAGACTCGGAGTCCGAGCTCAACGGCCGATGGCCTGGACGCGACGAAGTCCCCCTCATATCAACATTGTCAGCGGAGCCGTACGTGAGCGTCGCGCAGTAGTTCAATATTACTCAGCAAATACCGTCGCGATCCGCTCCAATGGATCGTTAATTCAATAGTTTGGTGTGCGTCTGGTTGGGAGTGGGGCCTGTTACGGCCTAGAAAAGCATCGTGATACCACCCACGATCCGCTTAGGGGGTCGGACGACCAATAGCTCATCGTAAATGGACTGTTCGGGCGAGGACTCATGGAAGAAATTCCGAACCGCCAGCAGCATCTCCCACCTCGCCGTTCCGAAGGCCATGAACGGCAGGGACTGCCGGACCTGGACATCGAAGCGCGAATCGAGGGCGCGCCTCGTGGCGGTGCCAC
>JBGOTP010000058.1:0-19058 GCA_041476545.1 Vicinamibacteria bacterium
CTCCGGAGTCACTCGTAGCGCAGGGCTTCAGTCCCGGCGCCACCCCGGTCGTAGTGCAGGGCTTCAGCCCTGCCGCCCCGGGCCCCGCCGTCTCCAGGCCTGCCGTCTCGAGTTCCAAGGGCGATGATCCTGAAGTCCTGGTCTCACAGGCCGAAATGAATGGCTTGCGCCACCTGATCGCGCTGGCCAGCCAGGAAGACGCCGGCCTCGAGGCGCTGCTCGCGGCGCCGGTGCCACCGACGCCGATCTCAGAAATCCAGTCGATCGAGATTGTGATCGCGCCCATTACGATCGAGCCGCTCGCATCGGACACGGACCAAGGAGGACATCTTGATTAGACATTATCGTCGTGCAACGACGCTCGTGGCGATGCTCGCTATCGCAACGACGGCCCACGCGCAGGCCCCTGCAACGCCGGACAAGCCGGGGGTCACGCCACTGAAAGTGACCGTGACCATTTCGCGGTACCAGGGGGAGAAGAAGATCAGCAGTCTGCCATATACGTTGTCGGTGAGCTTCGTGCCTTCGGTGAACTCGTCTAGCCAGAACAACTACGCCAATCACAGGATCGGCACGAGAGTTCCAGTGACCACGACGACCACTCCGCAAGGAGGGGGAGCACCTGTGCCCACCGTCACATACCAGGACGTCGGCACGAGCATCGACTGCTTCGTCTTTGCCACCGACGAGTCGGGCCGATTCAGGCTGCAGATCTCAGTCGATGAATCGTCGCTGTACGAAGACCCGGCTGCCAGGGGCGTCGTGCAGGTCGGCCGGCCGACACTTCGCTCGTTTCGCTCGAGCGACTCCCTGCTGCTCAAGGACGGCCAATCCGCGCAAGTGTCCAACACGCCCGACAGGATGACCGGTGAAAGCGTGAGGGTCGATGTCGCGCTGGCGGTGGTGAAATAGACGTTCCCCGAGGTAACCGAGCGGACGGAGAGAGCGGACACACACGGAGGAACGAAGCAACGGAGACCTTATTTAACGAACTCCGTTTCTTCGCTTCTCCGTTGTGAAACCGTTTCCTCCGTCCTCTCCGATCTCTCCTAATCGATGTTCCACGGCTTGGGGATGAAGAGCTGCTCGAAGAGACGCACGGCATACCGATCGGTCATGCCGGCGACAAAGTCTCGGGTCGCGACGTCCACGCCTTCCGCGTCCATGATCCGGGGATCGAGGAACTCCAGCGGCCGCTCATGGATCTTCTCCCACAGGCCGGAGAGAATGCCCGACGCCTTCTCGAACTCCGCCGTCGCCGTCGTGTTCTCGTAAACGGCCTCGAAGAGGAAACTGCGCAGGCCCAGCACGGCCTCGAGCACCGGGGGGCTCATGCGGATCTCGGTCAGATTGCCCGCAAGCGTTTCGGTGACCACATCCTTCACAAGCGTCGCGATGCGCGCGGACGATGAGGTTCCGAGCGCCGCCACCAGATCCCGCGGAAGGTCCTCGGCCTTCAGCAGGCCCGCTCTCGTCGCGTCGTCTATGTCGTGGTTCACGTAGGCGATGATGTCGGCGACCCGCATGATCTGCCCTTCCACGGTGCTGGAGCGAAGCGCGGGGGCCATTCCCACGGGCGCGCCGGACTTCCCCTTCGAGTGCTTGGCGATGCCGTCCCTCACCTCCCAGGTGAGGTTGAGCCCCCTCCCGTCGTTCTCGAGCACATCCACGATCCGCAAACTCTGCTCGTAGTGATTGAAGCCGCCTGGCATCAGCTTCCCGATGATCTTCTCGCCGGCATGGCCGAAGGGCGGGTGGCCCAGATCGTGGCCAAGGGCGATGGCCTCGGTCAACTCCTCGTGCAGACGCAGGACCTTCGCGATCGTGCGCGCAATCTGCGAGACCTCGAGCGTGTGCGTGAGACGCGTGCGGTAGTGATCCCCCGTCGGCGCAAAGAACACCTGCGTCTTGTGTTTGAGCCGCCGGAACGCTTTGCAGTGAATGATGCGATCGCGATCGCGCTGAAAGCTCGGACGCACGGCGTCCTCGGCCTCCTTGCGCAGACGTCCACGCGACTCGGCGCTCCGGGCCGCCTGGGGCGCGAGTGTTTCCCGTTCGCGCGCTTCGAGCTGTTCGCGAATCGTCATGTGGTCACGATCACCGCAGAGAACGCAGAGATCGCGGAGGTCATTGGGTGTCTGATGTGTTTCCGCGTTCGATCTCGTTCAGCCGTGCGTGCAGCAGCTGGTCCACGGCCGCGATGGTCTCCGGCGACTCGCCGGGGCCGTCGAACCACGTTAGATTAGGTTCTTTGCGGAACCAGATCAACTGGCGCCGCGCGTACCGCCGGTTCTCCTGCGCGATGAGCGCGCGTGTCGACGCCTCGTCGCGCACGCCGTGCAGATGCTCGAGCGCCTGGCGATAGACGAGGCCGCCGAATGGACGCGCGTCCTCGGGCACGCCGCGGGCAAGCAGACCTCGTATCTCGTCGAGCAGTCCCCGCGCGAACTGCTCGTCGACGCGGCGCGTCGCCCGGAGCGAGGTCTGCTCCGCCGAAAGTTTCAACGCCACGGACACCACCGCCATTTCAGGAATCGGTGACGCGGTCATGGCAAAGTGCGCGGTCAGCGAGCGGCCCGTCACGGCGTAGACCTCGATCGCGCGCACCATCCGCTTCACATCACGCGGCTGAATGCGCCCGGCCGATTCCGGATCGATCCGCCCGAGCATGCGATGCAGGAACGGCGCGCCGCGGCGCTCGGCAATCGACTCGAGTCGGGCTCGAAGCGCGGCGTTTCGCCCGGGACCGGGAAACAGCCCGCGCGTGAGCGCGCGGTAGTAGAGCCCGCTCCCGCCCACCACGAACGGCAGCCGACCCCGTGCCTGAATCTCGCGAATGATGGCGGAGGCGTCGCGAGCGTAGTGAGCGGCCGTGTACTCCTCGGCCGGATCGACGATGTCGATGAGATGGTGCGGAATGCCGCGCCGCCCGGCCATCGAGACCTTGTCGGTCCCGATGTCGAAGCCGCGGAAGACCGCCGTCGAGTCGCAGTTGATGATCTCTCCCGCGTACCGATCGGCGAGCGCCAGGGCGAGCGCGCTCTTGCCGGACGCGGTCGGTCCGAGAATCGCGACGACAACGGGTTTAGCGGACACGGAAGAGCACGTACGCGACGAAGAGGAACAACAGAATCAGCAGACCGAGCTGCTGCGAACGGGTCATTACTCCGGCGGCCGCTCGTTGTAGAAGAAGGTGATCGTGAAGAACACCTTGTCCGTCGGGTAATCGGCCGGGAGCGGTTGCGTGGGATTGGAGGCCACGAGCGAGCCGAAGGCCGCCGTATTGTACCCATCAATCGGACAGGGACCAGCCACCGTGACGTCGGTGATCGCGCCGTTCCTGTGGACGTTGAGCGTGACGACGACGTGCCCGCTCTGCCGCATCATCATCGGCCCATTCGGGATCAACGGATCCCAGTTTCTCTTCACCTGCGCAGCGAATCGCTTGATCCAGGGACCGAAGTCCACGCCCTTCGAATCGAACTGAAACGGACCGAACTGGGTCAGGCCGCCTTGCGCATTCTCGAACTGCTCGGGCCTGATATAGCGATTCAGGTTCCTCAGCGCGTCGCCGAGCGCGCCGCCAGACGCGGGGCGGTTCGCCGTGCCGGACCTGTTCGGAGGGACCAGCAACGCCGACTGCGAGTCCGGCACTCGCTGTTGGCTGGCATTGTCACTCGGCTTCGGGGCAGGCTGCGGGTCCGCGGGTTGATCTACCAACGGCTCTGGCCCGGCGCCACGTCCTCGAGCCACGTCGGGTTCCACGCGCTCTACGCGCTCGGGTGTATTCCCTCGAGAGAACGGCAGCGGATTGTCTGGTTTGGGGGCAACCTCGGGAGCGCTCGCCACGCGATTCTTGTCCGAGTTCGGCGCACGCGCAGGCGCCCGCAGCGCTTCCAAATCCACCTTCGGATCCATGAACACGAACCGCGTGTTCTCCTCAGGCTGTTGAACCACCACCGCGCGCGGTCGGGCCGTCGGATCGTAGGGAAACAGCCGTGGCATCAAGAGCAGGAGGATGATGAGCGCCATGTGGCCGATGATGGAAAGGAGAATCCCTTCCCGCCAGGAGATGGCTCCGCCGACAGGCGTGATATCCGGCCGATAGTCCTCGAAATCAAAGTACATGAAGGAGTTGTCCGAGTATATCAGCCTGAGGTTAGAGGCTAGAGGTTGGAGGTAAGGAATCCATCGGCATGGCCTCCAACCTCCAACCTCTAACCTCGGTGCGCCGTATACAGATAGACGACGCCGAAGGTCAGCGGGACGGCGGTGACACTCCTAAACCCGACTTGTCGCAGAAGTTTCACCAGCTCGTCTGGCGAGGCAAACGCCTGGATGGACGCCGGCAGGTAGCCGTAGGCCTCGTCGTGTGTCGACAGCACGCGGCCGACGCGCGGCAGGATGTGTTTCGAATACCAGTGGTAGGACGCGCGAACGACAGGGTGACTCGGTGTTGCGAATTCGAGGATGGCGACCCGCCCACCCGGGACCAGCACGCGGTGCATCTCGTCGATCGCCGTTGCGATTCGTTCGACATTACGAATTCCAAATGCGACGGTCACTGCATCGACCGCGCCGCTCGCCACGGGAATCCGTGTCGCGTCGCCGCGAACCAGAGAGATCGCATTCGTCAATCCCAGACGTGCCAACTTGCCCTGCCCCACACGAAGCATGGCACCCGCGAAATCAACGCCGAGCACCCACGCGGCCGCCGGTTGGGCGGCGAGCGCCGCGACGGCCAAATCCGCGGTGCCGGTACAGAGGTCGAGCACGCGCTCCGTACCGGTCAGTTGCAGCGACGCGACCGCGCGCCTCCGCCATCGCCGATCGATCCCCGCACTCAGGAAGTGATTGAGGAAGTCGTAACGCTTCGCGATCGCGTCGAACATGCCGGCGATGCGCTGGGGAGACTTGGAGAGGTCAGCCAATCGTCAGTCCTTGGTTCTTTGGCCTTGGGCCTTGGTCCGTCCTTGGTCCTTGCGGCGCTGTCCTTTGCCCCTATCCCTTGAGGGTCGCCTGGAGGCGGCGGATCATCTTACCGATTGCGTTGCTTTGTTCGATCAGATCGTCGGCTTCTGCTTGGTCAATGTACTTCCTTCCGTGCGCAGCGTGAAAGCAGGAGCGCACCTCCCCATTCGACCCAGCCGTGATTCGCAGAAACTGCATGAATTCCTTGTCGCGATGTCGCAGGAATCCTTCGCTGATGTTGTTCATCACCGAGATGCTCGCGCGATTCATCTGGCTGGAAAGGTCTGGATCCTGGCGAAATTCAGGCCGCCTGATAAGGTCTCCAACGCGATCACACTGCCGCTTCGCCGCCTGCCATACGCGCAAATCTTCAAATCGAAAGACACCCATGCCACGGCGAGAGGCACAGATGGTGCCAACTTGCCGCGATTCTGCACGGAAACAGCGAGCCGGCGGGGACAACCAAGGACGAAGGACGAAGGATGCTAAGGACGAAGGACCAACGGACGGACCAAGAACGAAGGACCAAGACCTAAGGACCAACGTTCCCCGTCCACGGCGGATACAGGTCGTGCTCGAAGCCGAGCGCATTGAGGATCTTGCCGGCCATGAAGTCGGCTAGATCGTCGAGTGACTTCGGCAGCTGGTAGAACGCCGGCATGGCCGGCAGGATCATCGCCCCGGCCTCGGCGCAGAGCACCATGTTCTTCAGCTGAGGCAGGCTCATGGGTGTCTCGCGCGGCACGATGACCAGGCGTCGCCGCTCCTTGAGCATCACATCGGCGGCGCGTTCCACGAGACTGCGCGACAGTCCGTGCGCCACGCCCGCGAGTGTCTTCATGGAACAGGGCACGATGGCCATCCCCGAGCAGCCGTGACTGCCGCTCGCGATCGTCGCGCCCAGGTCGCGATTGCTGTGAATAGTGAGCGTGCCGTCGTTGACCCCGGGCCCGTACTTGTCCGCCAGATACGGAATAATCCCTTCGACCGTCGCCCGATCGCCAAGCTCGTCCCGGAGGAGCCGGCGCCCATAGTCAGTGATGACAAGCTCGACGTGCACGCGACGTTCGAGGAGCGCGGCGAGGGTCCGTGTCGCGTACAACGCGCCGCTCGCGCCGGTAATCGCGATGGCGACCGACCGACCACGAGGCTCGGCGCCGATTGTCGGTTCAACGGACATGGACGGACGCCGCCAGGACGGCGAGATACAGAATCCCGACGTACCCGTTCAAGTCGAATGCCCGCTTGACCTGAGACAGGTCGTCGGCGCGCACGAGCGACTGCTCGTAGACGAGCAGGAGCGCAACGAGGCCAACGCCGGCGTAGTAGAACGGCAGCAGGGGTGTCACCCGGCCGAGAGCCAACAGGCACACAATCGCCACGAGGTGCATGACGCGTGAGATGATAAGCGCCGCCGGTACGCCGAAGCGTGCGGGAATGGACCGCAGATCGTGGCGACGATCGAACTCCACATCCTGACAGGCGTAGAGCACATCGAATCCGCCCACCCAGACGCCGATCGCCAGGCCGAGCAGCCAGGGCTCCCATCCGCCTCGGCCGCCGACCGCCAGCCAGCCGCCGACGGGCGCCACGGCCATGGCCAGTCCGAGAAACAGCTGCGCCCAGGTCGTGAAGCGCTTGGCGAGTGAATACCAGAAGACGATCGCGAGCGCGACCGGCGACAGCAGCAAGCAGATCGGGTTCAGGCGCCACGCGGCGACCATGAACACGATCGACGAGGCCGTCACGAACACCGTCGCCTCGCCGACGCTCATCATGCCGCGCGGAATCTCGCGATTCGCCGTGCGCGGGTTGAGCGCGTCGAACCGGGCGTCGGCCAGCCGATTGAATCCCATCGCCGCACTGCGGGCCGCCACCATGGCCACAAGAATCCATCCCACGACAGGCCAGCCGACCGGCGCATGCCGCGCCGCCAGGAGCGCCCCCGACAACGCAAACGGCAGCGCGAACACCGAGTGGCTGAAGCGGACGAACGAGAGATACGTCCGCACGCGGTCAATCATCGATCTCCTCACGATTCGATCCACTGTATCTGTTCCGGCTCTATCCCCGACACCAGGTATTCTTCCACATCGGCCGCAGCCGTGAGCGCGCGGGAAGGAGTGACGGTCAACAGCCGTGCGCGCTTTCCCGGTTCGATCGTCCCGTACTCCGATCCGAAACCGAGCGCCACCGCGCCCTGACGCGTGGCGCTGTCGAGCAGGACCGACGCGGGAACCGACGGCGCAAGCGCGCGCATGGCGGCAAGCTCCGCGAAGACGCTCAAATCCGGCGTGCTGGCCAGGCTGTCGGTCCCCACGGCCACGCGCACACCAGAGGCATAGAACTGTTCGATCGGTGGCGTCCCCGCCCCCGTGTACGCGTTGCTCCGCGCGCACGTGACGAGCGTCGCGCCGCGTGCCGAGAGACGCGCCAGATCGTCTGGCGACATCTGCACGCCATGGACGACGAGCGAGCCTCGACCCAGAAACCCGAGCTCGTCCAGGTACTGCACGGGACTTACGCCTGGCGCCGCCCAGGACGGCTCCCACACCCCCAGCTCCTCGAGCAACGTGCGCCATGGTCCGTCCGCGCGCTGGATGAATCGCACTTCCTCCTTCGATTCGGAGAGGTGGATGCTGCACGGCGCGAACGGCGCGCGATCGGTCGCCTGACGAATCGCCAGCAGCAGTTGCGGCGAGACGGAATACGGCGCGTGGGCGGCCAGGCTCGTGCGAACCGCATCAGTCGGCGTCAGCGCGTGCAGCTGGCGCGACGCCTGCTCGATAAGCGCATTCGCGTCGGACCTCTTGAAGCCAATCAGCTCGTAGAACAGCACCGCCGCCAGTCGACTGCGCGTGAGTGGCTCGAACGTGACCAGCGAGTTGCTGATGTCGCCGACGAGCGCCGTGCCGGCGCGAACGGCTTCGTCGATGCCCTGTGCCACGCCCTCCAGGATCTCGGGATCGCGCACATCCGCACTGCGGCGGCGAACCGCAATCACCTGACGTGCCCAGCCAACAAAGTCTGGCCCCGGCGCGATCGCATTCCGCAGATGCGACAGTTCGAGATGGGTGTGCGCGTTGACGAGACCCGGCATGAGGACGCCGTCGCCGAGATCGCGCTCGTCGACCTCACCAGGCCCACCCGCCCCGCCTGCCCTGCCTGCCCTGCCTGCCCTGCCTGCCCTGCCTGCCTCGCCTGCCTCGCCTGCCCCGATGTCAACGACGCGGCCGCCATCGACAACGACCCAGCCATCGCGGATCGGCGGCTGGCTGATTGGCAGAACCCAGGGGGCGTGGTAGCGAATCACGGGGAATTCAGGAATGTGAGGACGTGAGGATGTGGGAATGTGGGGATGTGAAGATCTCAAGATGTGGGGAAGCTATGGCGTGTGACGCGCGCTCTTCCCCGTGCGGCTCCGCGCTGGATAGAAGCGCAGCTCGTCGGGCACCGACGAGTCGCCGTCCTCGCGCGCCGTCGCGAGTTCGAGCATCCTCGGCACCTCCCGCTCTCGAAAAATCGGATCGCCCAGCACGTCGTAGTGCATGTTGCGGCGCTTGGCCGTAAACCCCGCATCTTCGATGTTCCGCACGATCTCGACTTCGTCCATGCAGTAGCTGGCGCCGGCCGCACGCACCACGTTCTCCTCGATCATCACGCTACCCATGTCGTTGGCGCCGTAGGCCAGGCTCAGCTGACCGACCTTCCCCCCCTGCGTCACCCATGAGGCCTGAAGGTTGTCGAAATTGTCCAGCACGACCCGGGACAGCGCGAGCGTGCGAAGGTAATCGACGCCCGTCGCCTCCGTGCCGGCCAGCTCCGTGTGATCCGGCTGATAGCTCCACGTGATGAACGCGGTAAAGCCGCCCGTCTCGTCCTGGAGCGCTCGCAGCCGCAGGAGGTGCTCGAGGCGCTCTTCATCCGTCTCGACCGTTCCATACATCATCGTCGCCGTCGTTCGAAGACCGGCACGGTGCGCGTGGCGCATCACGTCCAGCCATTCGCCGGCGGTGGCCTTGCCGTCACAGTGGAGGAGTTTGCGCACGCGGTCGACGAGAATCTCGGCGCCGCCGCCCGGCACACTGTCCAGGCCGGCTGCAATGAGCCGGTTGAGGATTTCCGAGACGGGAAGCTGAGAGAGCCGCGAAAGATGGATGACCTCGGGCGGCGACAGCGCGTGCAGCTTGAACGAGGGATATCGGTCTTTGATGGCACGGAACAGATCCTCGTACCAGGTCAGGGGAAGATCGGGGTTGTGACCGCCCTGAAGAAGCAGTTGGACACCACCAACGGCAATTGTCTCGTCGATCTTCCGAAACAGTTCGTCGAATCCGAGCACGTAGCCCTCGTCCGATCCTACGGGACGATAGAACGCGCAAAAGTTGCACTTCGCGACGCAGACGTTCGTGTAGTTGACGTTGCGGTCGATGATGTAGGTAACGATCGGGTCAGGATGCTTGCGAACCCGCACCTCATCCGCCAGCCGTCCAAGAAGCGCCGTCGGCGCGCGGCGATACAGCTCCAGCGCCTCGTCGGCGCTGACACGCCCGCCTCCACGAATCTTGTCTGCGATCTGATCGATCGACATCAACAGGATCTCAAACATGTAGGGCGGACCTCATTAGGTCCGCCGCGCCACACGACCGTCCGCCCTGCCGCTCAATAAAACCGCAACGGCCCCGGCGCCTCCACGATGCCAGCCTCTGCCGCGTAGCGGTAGAACAACTCGAGGCCGGCGCGTTCGTCAGGGCCGAAATCGTACTTGATATTATCCCGCAGGTAGCGGACGCCGACGGCCTGCCGATCTGGATTCCCCCGGAAGTAATCGCCGACGATCGCATCCGTGTGCTGAACACCCTCGTCTCTCGCCTGTTGCAGCGCGATCACATCGTCTGGCGTGAGCGCGCCAGGGCGTCCTGCCCAGAACGCATAGACGAACGGCAGGCCGGTCATCCTCGTCCAGACTTCTCCGAGGTCGATCTTTTCGATCAATGTAGCGTCCGCCTTCAGTCGGCCGCCAGCGGCCGTGTGCTCATTCAGTAGCAACGCGTTGTCCCCGATGATGAGCGCCGCGTCGGCCACCGTCAGCATCGCGTGCAGATCGGGGCGCTGCGCAAGAATCTCCGGCTGAATCCCGAACGCACGTGCGCACATCACACGGGCCAGGGCCACGGACGTCCGGGAGCTCGTGTCCATCGCGATTGAACGGACATCGGCGATCGCGCGGGTCGTGTAGAGCGTCACCGACGCGACCCTCCCGCGTGACGAGATGGCGAGGCCCGGAACGATCCGATAGCCACTGTCTCCCTGGCGGCCGGCTTCGCCGGGTCCACGGAGATACTCGACCGACGGAATGAGCCCGGCGTCGATGCCGCCCTCATGCAGCAGCGCTGCACAGCGCGACGGCACGTCGAACCGAAGCGCGAAGCGCGGTGCCTGCTCCAGACCGAACACCAGGGGACGCGCGTTGAGGTACTCAACAGCGCCGAGCCGGACCACGCTCATTATTGTCAGCTCTCAGCTTTCAGCTTTCAGCTGCCAGCGTCCGTCGCGCTCGATCGGCTCGAGCCCAGCCGCGCGAATGTTGCGTCGAATCTCCTCGAGCGGGGCGCGGCGCCGCCCTTCACGCATGTCATCCACCGCCGATACGGCGTCCACATCGTCTGCGCCCACCGTAAGCGCCACCTGCGCAAGCTTGGGTCCGTACAGCGTCCAGTCCACCTGAATGGACGGCACGTTGTCCACGACTAGCCGGGCCAGCGCGATGCGCTTCACGTCTTCGTAGCCGGTTGTCGGCACGGCGGGATTCACTGTGCGCGGCAGCGGGGCGAAGGCGCGAATCACGCCGACCGCGCGCTGCAGTGCCGCCACCTGCTTCAGGAGATCCTGCGAATCCGCCGCGGGCAACTGATGGAGCGTGAGCCGGGCGAGGGCGAGACCCGCGATGTTGACTTCTTCAATCGCGCGCCGGGGATCCTGAAGGCGGTCGATCGGGGCCTCGGACACGAGTTCCAACCCGGCCGCCTGTAACTCCTCGAGCAGCGCACGCAACGTCACCCGCTCACGGGCGGCCAGCTGCTCGAGATCGGCCAGCGAGAATCCCGACAGGGGAAGGCCGCCCGCCGCCAACGCGACCTCGCGCAGGCGCGCCGCGGCTGCCGCACGTGTGGATGGCGTGCCGGTGATTCGAATCTCCCTGGCCGCGGGAGGCCAGTTGATGGGCGCGCCGGGTTCGGCGGCAAGCTCCGCGACGCGCACGAAGGTCGTGCGCGCGCCGTGACGCGCACGGCGCACTTCGTCGGCCCGCATGCCAAGGGTGATGATGTCGTGGCTCGCTGCGAGCGCGGTCAGTTCAGCGTCTGAAACGGGCATGAGCGGACACGATCATAGCAGCAGCGTGGGCCGGACCTCATGAGGTCCGGCCTGCACTCAATGCTCGAGACTGTGGCGGTCGTCAGAAGACGTGCACCATCCGCTCACTGTGCCAGAGCCGCACGCGGGCGCCCGTTTCCGCACAGCGGGACTCCTCCTCCTCCGACTTCTGAGAACGAAGGAATCCTCCAAACTACAGCGAGGAAAGGGTTACGCCCTCCTGGTTTCGAGACGCAGCCGGACTCGTGAGGCACATCTATTGCTCTCCGAATATCGATCCACTCACCCCGGAGTTTGAATGATGTCAGTCTGCCGCGGTCGCCGAATCTCGCTCTTCACCCTCGTGTTCCTCGCGCTCGTGGGCGTCCGGCCCGGAGCTGCGCTGGATCCGTCTCGCGCGATCGCCCAATACGTCCACCGATCCTGGGATGCGACCGACGGGCTCCCGCAGAATTCCGTGTCCTCCATCGCGCAGGGAGACGACGGGTACCTCTGGATTGGGACGCGGGACGGGCTGGGACGATTCGACGGCGCCCGCTTCACCGTGTTCAATCGACTCAACACCCCTGCGTTCCGAAGCAACGCGATCACGGCGCTGACGAAAACCCGTGACGGTGCGCTGTGGATTGGCACGAGCACGGGGTTGGTGCGCTACGCGAGCGGCAGCTTTGCGGGTTTTTCGACCACGGACGGATTGGCGAGCGACTACATCACGTCAATCGTTGCTGATCCCGCCGGAGGAATATGGGTCGGGACGGGTCTTGGGCTGGTCCGAAGCACCGGCGAGGTCCCGACGCGATTCGCCCTCGTGCCAGGCACGCCCACCCGGGTCGTCGTCGCCGCCGGACTACTCGACCGCCGCGGCCACCTCTGGTTCACGACCGGGGGCCAGGCGCTTCGGCTCTCCGGTTCGACCGTGCAACCGATGCCGCTATCGGACGGCCCAGCGAATCAATATATCACCAGCGCGTACGAAGACCGCGAAGGCACTCTCTGGTTTGGCGCGCGTACCGGGATCTACCGTCTTCAAGACGATCGCGTGACCTTGTACGCGAAGACGTCCACCCCTGTACTGAAGCTGCTGGTGGATACGGACGGCAGCGTGTGGGCCGGGCTGGACGGCCTGGGCCTGGGCCGGGTGAAAGGCAGTGAATGGGAGATGTTCACGGCGACGCAGGGGCTCGGAAGCAGTCAGGTCAGTCTTCTCTATGAAGATCGCGAGCACAACCTGTGGGTCGGGACCTCTGGTGGCGGCCTCAACAGCTTTTCGATGGGGAAGTTCACAACGTACGGCGTCCCCGAGGGGCTGCCCTCGGAGAGTGCCCAGGCCACCTTCCAGGACAGCCAGGGTAGATTCTGGGTCGGGACGAATGACGGCCTGATCGTGGTAGCGCTCGATGGCGTCACGACAAGGACCTACGGCCTCAAGGATGGACTATCGTCGCCCCGGGTCACGTCGCTCGCGGAGAGCGCGGATGGAAGCTTGTGGGTCGGTACGTCTGGCGGTCTCGATCGCATCCGAGACGGGCGGATTATCACGAACCCTCTGCGCGATTCGTTGGCCTCCCCCTTGATCATGGGCGTGCTGGAGGACCACGCCGGCCGCGTGTGGGTCGCTACTCCAGCCGGGCTGCACCGGTATCTCGACGGACGGGCGGAGCACATTGAGGGCGTGAATGACGCCAGCGTCATGACGATGTACCTCGATCGCGAGGGAGACGTGCTCGTCGGCACCAGGTATCGGGGACTGCTTCGCTTTCATGGAGAGACGGTGACGCGCACGACCACCGCCGATGGACTGTCGAACGGGAGCGTCACGGCACTTCATCGCGATGACGCGGGCACACTCTGGATCGGGACCGAGGGTGGCCTCAACCGGCTGAAAGACGGGAAGCTGACAGCATTCCGGGAGCGGGACGGTCTCTTCGACGATGCCGTCAGAACCATCATTGACGATCTCAAGGGAAATCTCTGGATGGGAAGCGGTCGAGGAATCTGGCACGTCAGCAAGCAGGCCTTGAACGCATTCGCGAATGGCGAGATCCGAACCATCCCGTCCGTGTCGTACGGCGAGCGGGACGGCATGCGATCGAGCTCCCTGTCGACGAGCGCGGGGGATCTGGGACCGGCCAGCTGGCGCGGGAGGAGCGGACGCCTGTGGTTTCCGACGCTGAAGGGCGTCGTCGTCGTCGATCCGGCACGCATCGCTCTCAATATGACGCCACCGCCCGTGGTGCTCGAGACCGTTCTGGCCAACCGTCAGCCTGTGGCGGCGGGCGAAGCCATCAAACGCGGCCGGCGCGATCTCGAGTTTCAGTACACCGCGCTCAGTTTTGTGGCGCCAAAGGACGTCACCTTCCGTTACCAGCTCGAAGGCTTCGATCGCGACTGGGTGCAGGCGGGTGCGCGGCGCACGGCTTACTACACGAACCTGCCGCCCGGCCATTATGTATTCCGCGTCAAGGCCGCCAACAGCGACGGAATTTGGAACGAGGCCGGCACCTCGATGTCGTTCGGCATCACGCCGTATGTGTATGAAACGTGGTGGTTCTACGTGATGTCTGGACTCAGCATCGTCTTCGTCGCGGGCGTGATGGTCAAGCGGAACGTTCGCAACATCCGCCTCCACGCGATTGAGCTCGAACGGCTCGTTGACGAGCGTACGCGCGAACTGCAATCGGCCAAGGAGGCCGCGGAACTGGCCAGCGCGGCGAAAGGCGAATTCCTTGCCAATATGAGCCACGAGATCCGGACCCCGATGAACGGCGTGCTCGGCATGACCGACCTGGCGCTCGACACGGACCTCACCGCCGAGCAGCGCGAGTACCTGAGCATGGTCAAGAGCTCGGCGGGCGGACTGCTCACGATATTGAACGACATTCTCGACTTCTCCAAGATCGAGCAGCAAAAGCTGGACCTCGAAGCCAGTCCATTTTCGCTCCGCAACGTCCTCGGCGACCTGCTCAAACCGCTGGCCTTTCGAGCAGAACAGAAGGGCCTGGAGGTGATCTGTCATGTGCTGCCCGACGTGCCCGGCGTCACCGTGGGCGATCCTGGGCGTCTGCGCCAGATCCTGGCGAACCTCGTCGGGAACGCGATCAAGTTCACTGAACGCGGACAGATTTTCGTGGAGATCGAGATCGCCTCGCAGGAGGATGGCGCGGTCGTCGTGCACTGCTCGGTCGCGGACAGCGGCATCGGCATCCCGAAGGACAAGCAGCAATCCGTCTTCGAGGCGTTTCGTCAGGCGGACGGGTCAACGACACGGCGATACGGTGGCACGGGTCTGGGCCTCGCCATCTCGAGCCGGCTCGTGGAGTTGATGGGCGGCCGCATCTGGGTGGAGAGCCAGCCTCACGAGGGCAGCACATTCCATTTCACGGTACGTCTAGGTGTCTCCGATGCGCGTCCGGAGATCCTCACGTCGGACCTCGCCGGCGTCCGTGCGCTCGTCGTCGACGACAATCCGACCAACCGGCACGTGCTGACGGCCTGGCTCGACCGGTGGACAATGGCGCCACAGGCCGTCGCCAGCGGCGACGAGGCGCTCGTCGCGCTCGCAAAAGCGGCGGCGTCTGGACATCCGTTCACACTGGTTCTGCTCGACGTGAACATGCCCGGCATGGACGGCTTCGAGGTGGCCCGCCATCTCGCGAGCAACCCGGCGCTTCGTGATTCGACCGTGATGATGTTGAGCTCGAGCGGACAGTCCAGCGAGAGCCACCGTTGCCGAGAGATCGGCGTGGCGCACTATCTCACGAAACCCATCGAACCGCGCGAGCTGCTGTCGGCGATCAGTCGAGCGCTGATGCACCATCATGCTCCGCACGCCAACGTGCTGCCTGCCGCGATGCTGCCCGCCGAACCACCGGCACGGCGGGCCCGCATTCTCCTCGCCGAGGACAACATCGTGAATCAACGCGTGGCCGCCGGCCTCCTCGAAAAGATGGGGCACGAGGTGACAATCGCCGCAAACGGACGCGAGGCTCTGGCCGCGCTCGATCACCAGGCATTCGACCTCGTGCTCATGGACGTCCAGATGCCAGAGGTCGACGGTTTTGAGGCGACGGGGCTGATCCGCCAGCGTGAAACGGCGACCGGTGGCCACATGCCGATCGTCGCCATGACGGCGCACGCCATGAAGGGCGACCGCGAGCGATGCCTCGCGGCGGGTATGGACGACTATCTCTGCAAACCTCTGGACATGAAGAAGCTGCGCGCGGTGATCAACTCGCTGCCGGCGGGCCGACCACGCGCGGCCGAGTTGATCGCGTCCTGAGAGACGCCGAAGACCGTCCCGCCGGACCTCAAAAGGCCCGGCCCGCACGCGGCTCTCTATCTTTCCTATTGCATCCCCATACGAGATGTGAGATACCTATGGCTACCCCATAGGAGATAGCATGGCGATCAAAACCGACGTCTGGCAGGGCACACTGGCGCTGATGGTGCTGAAGACACTTGAAGCCCTCGGTCCCATGCACGGATACGGCGTCGCGCGCCGCATCGAGCAGACAAGCGGCGACCGTCTGCTGCTCAACTACGGCACGCTGTACCCGGCCCTGCTCAAACTCGAACAGGAAGGCTACATCGCCTCAGAGTGGGGCGTCTCGGAAAACAACCGAAAGGCCAAGTTCTACCGCCTCACCCGTGCCGGCCGAAAACAACTGGAAAAAGAAGAGCGGGAATGGGACAAGACGACGGCCATTCTGGCGCGTTTTCTGTCGCCGGAGCGCTCGTAGGCCCGAGCTTCAGCTCGGGCGTGAGGTGGTCATGAAATCGCTGCGCGCGTGGTGGCTGCGGCTCACGAGCGCCTTCGACGGGGATCGCCCCGATCGTGAGTTGGCCGGCGAGATCAACAGCCATCTCGCGATGCACGTCGACGACAACATCAGGGCTGGGATGACCCCTGACGAAGCGCGCCGCGCGGCCCTGGTCAGATTCGGCGGTGTCGAACAGACGAAGGAACGCTATCGCGATCGCCGCGGCGTCCCGGTTCTCGAGCATCTGTTCCAGGATCTTCGATACGCCGTGCGCGTGCTCCGCAAGAATCCCGGTTTTGCGAGCGCGGCCATCCTCACCCTCGGCCTCGGGATTGGCGCGAACGCCGCGATCTTCAGTTTTGCCGACGCGACGGCGTTCCGCCCACCGGATGTCCCGAGGCCGGGTGAACTGGTTCGATTGTTCACCAGCACCAAGGCGACACCGTACGAGGAGCTGTCCTACCCCGACTACCTCGACTACCGCAGTCGGAACACGACCATCTCTGGCCTCGTCGCGTACGAGAACGCGGTCATCTCCCTGGCCAGAACTCGCGATGAGTCTCCACATCTGCTTGGGGCGTGGGCGGTCAGTGGAAATTTCTTCACGGTGCTCGAGGTCGAGCCCACGCTCGGGCGGGGTTTTCGTGACGAGGACGTCCGTGTCGCGGGTGCCAGTCCGGTTGTGGTACTTGGCCACCGGCTGTGGGAGCGGCTGTTTCAATCAGACCCCGCCGCGATCGGGGCTCACGTGACTCTGTCCGGTCACGATTTCACGATCGTTGGTGTCGCGCCGGCGGGATTCGGCGGCACGGAGTTGTACTTTCACCCGGACCTCTACGTGCCCCTCACGATGATCCGCAAGCTATCCTCCGGCGTGGCCGCGGATGCGATCGACAATCGATCCTCTCGATGGCTCACGGTGGTTGGCCGATTGAGACCCGGCACGCGGCTGCAACGCGCGACCGCCGAAGCCGCGTCCATCGCCGCTCAGTTAGCCCAGTCTTTCCCCGATACCAGTCGCGACCGCGCCGCCATCGTCCTGCCGGAACTGACCGCCCGCGCCCGCCTCGACTCCGGTGGTGTGCAGGGCGCGTTCATCATGCTCGGCATCGTTGGGCTGGTGCTCTTGATGGCCTGCGCCAACGTCGCCAACCTGATGCTGGCGCGAGCGACCGGTCGCACCCGCGAGATGGCGCTGCGTCTCGCGGTCGGCGCGTCGCGTGGGCGACTGATTCAGCAACTGATGACTGAGGGTCTTCTGCTGGCCACCGCGGGCGGCGGCATCGGACTGCTGCTCGGCGCATGGACGGGCTCGTTTCTCGGATCGATTACGATGCCTACAGATCTTCCGATCGGGGCCGAAGCCCGGCTCGACACACGCCTGCTGCTGTTCACGCTGGCCGTGACAAGCGCGACGGCTGTCGTGTTCGGACTGGCGCCGGCGCTCCGGAGTACACGTATCGATCTGGCCGCCGACTTGAAGGCTTTCGGACGGACGACCGACATGCGATCCCGCCGATTCAGTTTGCGCAACGCGCTCATCGCCACGCAGATTGCCGGGTCGATTCTCTTGCTCGTCACGGCCGGCCTCGCCGTCCGAGCGTTCATGAAGGCGCGGGACACCGATCCTGGATTCCGGATCGACCACGTGCTGCTGTTATCGTTCGATGCCGGGATGGCTCACTACAACGAGACGCAGGGACGGCAGTTCTACCAGCGCGTGCTTGAACAGACGACGGCCCTTCCCGACGTCGTAGCGGCGGGCCTCGTCCGCTTTATCCCGCTGGGCATTTCGAGCGCGACCGTTAACCTCGTCATCGACGACTATCAGATGCCCGCCGGTCAGGATCGCGTGGCCGTGCCAGGAACGACGGTCGATGCGGGTTACTGGGGCGCCATGCGAACGCCGATCCTGCGCGGACGCGCGTTCGACGATCGTGATACGGCGACGAGCCCAAAGGTCGCCGTCATAAACGAAACGCTCGCGAGGCAGTACTGGCCGAATCAGGACGCGTTGGGCAAGGCGCTGCGCGTCGGCGATGGAAGTGGACCAGCGGTGGAAGTGGTGGGCATCGCGAAGGATGGGAAGTACGGATACGTCCGCGAGCCGCAGCAGCCGTTCATCTTTCTGCCGTTTTCACAGCGCTATCGATCGGCGATGACCATGACCGTGCGTACGCGCGACAATCCAGCCGATATCGCGGGATCGATCTTGAAGGCCGTGCGCGCCGTCGATCCTTCGGTGCCGACCTACGATGTGCGCACGCTCGAGAATCTCTTCGAGGCGCGCGCCATGCTTCCACCGCGCCTGACCTCCCAGAGCATGACCGCACTCGGTCTTCTCGGCCTGGCCCTGTCTGCGATCGGTCTCTACGGGGTCATCGCCTACATGACCGCGCTCCGCACACGGGAAATCGGGATTCGCATGGCGATCGGCGCGAACCGTCTGAGTGTCGTCGTTCTCGTGCTCAGACAGATGGCGGCGGCTGTGCTCGTCGGTCTTGCCGTGGGACTCGTCCTTGCCGTTGTGCTGACGCCGCTGCTCGCGGGCCCGTTCGATATCGAACCGCGCGACGGGATCGTCTTCGCGCTCGTCCCGCTGATCGTTCTCGTCGTGTCGCTCCTTGCGGCGATTCTACCCGCGCAGAGAGCGGCACGTGTCGATCCCATGATTGCCTTGAGAAGCGAGTAGCCGCAAGAACTGCGTACTTCTGCGCGCGACATTCACTGCGGCCATTACGGCGGTTACCGCGATCGCGATCACCGAGATGGTAAGATCGCGCCGGAGTCGCAAAGGCCCGACAGGAGCAGCAACGTGCGGACTGACCTTCAGCGGCGATTGTTCACGGCAGACGAGTACCACCGCATCGCGGAGGCCGGCGTGCTTGGCGAGGACGACCGCGTGGAGCTCGTCGACGGCGAGATCGTCGAGATGACGCCGATCGGCAGCCC
>JBGOTP010000059.1:0-18968 GCA_041476545.1 Vicinamibacteria bacterium
ACCACCCTGGCGTACGGGTAGCCGTGATCGCGGAGCTCGTTCTGCGCCAGGTCGCGGGTGGCCAGCACGAGTTGTCGATCGCGCGGAGTGCCAGAGGTGAGCGGGACATCGCGCCGAAGTTTCTCGAGATGGCGGGCCGGAATGACATCGAAGCCGACGAAATCGAGGGCCACCACTCTCACCGGCTCGCCTTCGGTGATGGTGACCACGACGTCCACCGCGTTCTGCTCGCGGTTCACGTTGACGTCGAATGAGGCGACGCGCGCGTCAGGATAGCCCCGGTCGGCGTAGAACACGCGGATGCGCTGCAGATCCCCGTCGAAGCGGGAGCGATCGAAAGACCGCTTCTTGCCCCAGGGCAGCTTCGCGCTCTCATGGGTGACCAGGGCGGCTTTCAGCCGCGTCTCGTCGACCGCGTTCACTCCCTTGAAGTCCAGTTTGTGGACCGTAATGCCGCCTTCTTCCTTACAGGCGCCGGTCGTCACACCCAAGAGCAGCAGGATGAGGAGGGAAATGCGAGGGGAGAAGCTGGCGCGCCGCATACGACAAGCATAGAACGACAGCGCGCCGCGGCCGGACAGAATGATGGTGAGCGCGTTGCTAGGCTTCAGGTGCCGTGGACTCCGGCAGGCGCCCGCGTCCACCGCGACTCACCTGCCCGCCCTTGCGCCCCGCCGAGCGCGCCTCGGCGGCCGACCATTCGTGCGCCTTGCCTTTCTCGTGCGCCGCACGGCCGCCCTTGCTGGCAATTTCGCGCTGCTTTTCTGGCGACATCGACGCGAATCCGCGGCGTTCCTTCTTGCCTGTGTTCATGATCTGCTCTCTTATAAAATGTCGCTATCAAACCTCACGGTCAACGTAGTTATCAAACGCTGGCGCCTTTTATCAAACGCCCGCACTATATCAAACTCTGCGCCACAGATGGACAGAAGTCGCCCTCTGCTCACAGCCTTCGCAGTTCCGGACGTCGACCTCGCTCACTTCGCCTGCTGCGGCACGTATCCGGGCGGCAGCGCCGCCGCCTCGCCGAAGAAGAACTCCTCCATGTGCTTGGCAACGAGGTCCTGCGCCTCTTTCTGCCAGGGCATCAGCCGGTACTCGTTGAGGATCATCTTCATCCGCTCGCCCCAGAGCTTCCACGCCTCCGCCGACGCGTGCTCGAAGATGCGCTGGCCGATCTCGCCGGGCCAGGGCGGGGCATCGAGCCCGGGAAGTTCCTTCTGAAACTTGACGCAGAACACCTTCCGTCCACTCGTGTTGCCGGCCGGCGTCTGTGAGGGAGGCGTGGGACCGCAGCTGTCAGCCATTGGACGATTGTAGCATCGGCACTTCCGGATCGATCGCAAACGCGAGGCGCGCGTGCGCGACTCGCAGCGCGTGCTCCACCTCAGTGGACGTGCCGGCGCGCGCGAAGATGAAGCCAAGATAGCTCGCGCCTTCAGGCAGCGGAACGAGCACCTGGTCGGTCTTCGCGGTAATCCGCACATCGAAGACGCCGGGCACGGATCGCGCTTCGTCGAGGCCCGCGACGTCGCGCAGCACGCCACGGCGTGGAATCGGAATCATCATCGCGCCCGACGCGGCGGTTTCGCGCGTCCAGTCCGCGGGAGACTCGCCGAGCGCGTGTCGAAGCAACAGCTCCTCGAGAGAGATCGGGGGTCTCCCGACCCCTTCAAACCGCAGCGCGCGGGCGCACAACCCGCCAATCGGGCGAGCCGCGACTTCGAGCACGTACACCACGCTGCCGTTGACACGGCACTCGGCGTGGATGGGGCCGTGTTCGAGCCCGATCGCCTCGGCGGCACGCGCCACCGCGTCCGTCATCGCCCGCTCGGTCTCGCGCGAGACAGACGAGGGCGTCACATAGATCGTTTCCTCGAAGAACGGCCCATCGAGCGGGTCCGGTTTGTCGAACACGGCGAGGACGTGGAGAACGCCTTCGTCCAGGATCCCTTCGACGGCGAACTCCGCACCAGGGATGAAACCCTCGACGAGCACCAGACCATGGTCGGCATTCCGCTCGGCCCGGATGTCGGGAGATTGGAGGATCGCGCGCAGGCGATAAAACGCCGCGACGAGGTCGTCCGCGTCATTCGCCCGCATCACACCACGGCTGCCCGATAGGCCGACCGGCTTGACCACGCAGGGGAACGACACCCCGAGCCTCCGCGGGTTGCTCGACAGCGGCACCGGCAGGAACCAGGGCACGGGCAGGCCGGCGGCCTGAAGGCGCTCGCGCATCATCTGCTTGTTGCGCGATGCGGTCGCGCCGTCGACCGAATGCCAGCGCAGGCCAAGGGCGGCGCTCACCTGCGCCGCCAGAACGGACGGACGATCACCGACCGCGAGCACGCCGTCGACGGCTCGGTTCCGCAGCGCGTCGAGGATCGTCATCGACCCCGCCTCGTCACCAAAGCGGACGGGAATGGCACGGTCCTGCCAGGGGTCATCGAGGACGTTGCACCGATCCGTCGCGTAGACGAGGTCCACGCCAAGACGCTCGGCGGCATCACCGAAGGCGCGCGTCTGGTATCCCGTTGTCGCGGCTAACAAGAGCACTCTGGGCATGTCAGGTTTCAGCCATTAGCTATCGGCTATCGGCTAGCCTGAGAGCTGATCGCTGAGAGCTGATAGCTACTCATACGATTCGCAATTGCTCCGGGTTGGGCTCCGCGCAGCAGTACCAGGGCTCGTTCAGGTACGGCACGGGCGCAGCGTTCCGGACGAGACGGTTTGGGTGGGCCTGCGGCGCCGGCAAACCCGCACGTTCGTGCGCGAGCCGGCTGATGTCATCGAAGACGGCCCGCCTGTCCGACATCGGACGCCCTCCGACAGTCGATGTGACATCCGCGTGCAGCCGATCGACCTGCGGATCGGCGTGCACCCATGGATACGCCAGCGTATGACCGTCAAACGGTCCGATGAAGGGGCGCAGCTCTTCAACCTCGAGCATCCGCGAACCGGCCGGAACGAGCAGCCGGATGGCGAGCTGAATCGGCGGGACATGATTCACCAGGCCGAGCGCGTCGATCGTATCGAGCAGATCACAGTAACCGGCCTGCGTCGTCCAGGGGTGGAACGCGACGAAGGTCGGGACGAGCGCGAGACCCTCGCGGCGACACAACGAGACCACTTCCAGAAAATCGGCGCGCGTATGCCCCTTCTCGAGGAGCGCCAGCACCCGATCGTCGAGCGACTCGACCGCGCTCGTCACGAAGAGACACCCGGTGTCGCGGAGACGCGGCAGCAGGTTGCGATGCTTCAGCAGGTGCTCGACCTTGATGGTGACGTCGTAGGTGACCGACGGATGCGCGGACGCGAATGCCTCGACGATGCGCATCGCGTGTGTGGGACCGTTGAAAAAATCCGGATCGCCAAATGTGATGTGCTGCGCGCCGGCGTCCACCTGCGCGGCGACGTCCGCGAGGACGACGTCCGCCTGCACGACTCGAAACTGGCCGTTGTAGACAGGAACGACGGGACAGTGCCGGCACAGGTGACGGCAGCCGCGACTGGCCTCGGTATGTCCGGCGATGCGCGACGAGCCGTCCGCCATCTGCAGCGTCGCGTAGCGCGACAGGGGCAGCAGTCCCGATCGGTCCGGGACAAGAAACTGCAGGCGTGGGAGGGGTGCGGGCCGGACCTTATCGGGTCCGGCACCAGCATCCATCTCGCGCGCGATCGCCGTCAGCTCCTCTTCAAATTCTCCGCCGAGGACATCGTCCACACCGATCGATCGCAGCCAGTCGGCGTTGAGCGGCGCATAGAGTCCGTACGCGCACACGCGAGCCGAGGGATTGAGCGACCGTACCTTGCGGATGAGTGGCGCGGCGAGACGCGTGGCGGTGTGCATCGGCAGATGAAACGCGACGAGATCCGCGGCCTCGATCGCTTCGTCGGCCAGTCGCTCCTTCGCAGTATCCGCGCAGCGGACGTCCACGCCTTCGTCGCGCAGCCACGCAGCCGGCGACGCCAGCCCGAAGGGCTGGCGACCGAGATCGTAGGTGGACACGAGGAGCGCGCGCATCAGCAGCATTCTGACACACTGTCTGCTAGACTCCGGCCACATGCACGCACCCGCGCCGACGCTGGCGGCGACAGACCGCGGGTTCTTTGGCCATCCGCGCGGCCTCTCCACCCTGTTCTTCACCGAGATGTGGGAGCGCTTCAGCTACTACGGCATGCGCGGCTTTCTCATCCTGTACATGACGGCCAGTGTCCAGATGGGCGGCCTGGGATTGACGGCCGCCACAGCCGCGCCGATCTACGGCACCTATACGGCGATGGTGTATCTGATGAGCCTTCCGGGTGGATGGATCGCGGACCGCCTGATCGGTCAGCGACGCGCCGTGCTCATCGGTGGAATCCTGATCGCGTGCGGACACTACACGCTGGCCATTCCCGCCGCCGTGTCCTTCTACATCGGATTGGCGCTGATCGTCCTCGGCACGGGGCTTCTCAAGCCGAACATCAGCGTCATGGTTGGCCAGCTGTACGAGAAGAACGACGACCACCGCCGCGATGCCGCCTTCAGCATCTTCTACATGGGGATCAACCTGGGCGCGTTCTTCGGGCCGCTCATTACCGGATACCTCGCGCAGGATGCGGGCTTTCGCGGCTGGCTGAGCGGGCACGGATTGGATCCGAACTCCGCGTGGCACTGGGGATTTGGAGCGGCCGGCGTTGGCATGACGTGCGGACTGCTGCAGTACGTGATCGGCGGCAAGGCGCTTGGATCCGCGGGCCTCCACCCTGTCGCAATCGCCGGAGCCTCGCCGGAAGAGACTGCGCGGTTTACACGCCGGGCGGCCATCTGGATCGCGGGCGGCCTGGCGACGCTGACGCTCGTCGGCATTGGAGCCGCCACCGGGGTCGTCCCGCTCACGCCATCCCAGATCAATACGTCCGCGGGCTATCTCCAGGTGCTCGTCACCGTTCCGTTTTTCGCGTGGCTCTTTTTGGACCGGAGCTGGACGCGAGAGGAACGCCGCCGGTTGTACGTGATCGTGGTGTTCTTCCTGGCCGCGGCGATTTTCTGGTCGGTGTACGAGCAGGCCGGATCGACGTTAAACCTCTTCGCCGATCGCAGCACCCGCAACGAAGTACTCGGATACGCCTTTCCGAGCAGCTGGTTCCAGTCGCTCAACCCGCTGTTCATCTTCGCCCTGGCTCCCGTCTTCGCGTGGATGTGGATCACACTTGGAGACCGTCAGCCCTCAACCGCCGTCAAGTTTTCACTCGGGCTTCTCGGCGTCGGCATCGGCTTCCTCATCCTCGTGCCCGCGGCGCAAAGCGCGGGCACCGGCGCCAAGGTCAGCGTCGGCTGGCTGGCGACGACGTACCTTATTCATACGTCGGCGGAACTCTGTCTTAGTCCGGTCGGATTGAGCGCCATGACGAAGCTCGCGCCGGTCCGCATCGTCAGCCTCATGATGGGGGTCTGGTTTCTGGGCGCGTCGGTTGGCAACTACATCGGTGGAAATCTCGCCGGCTTCTACGAGACGTGGCCGCTGCCGAGCCTCTTCACCGCGGTCGGTCTCTTTGGCATTACCGCCGGCGTGGTGATGCTGGCGATATCCGGACCAATCAAGAGAATGATGAACGAATCGGGCTAGCATGGTCGCTGAGCGCCACCTCAATCCCGAGACATATAATGATGCGGTGACACAGCCCGTTATCAACGTCGAAGAGCACATCGACCGGATTGTCGGCAGGCGTACCAAGGCGCCAGACGGCCTTTCGACGGCCACCAGTCACAAGGCGGAATCCATTGCGTGGAGACGATCCTTCGGCGGCGTGCGCGTCCCGCGCGGCGTGTATCGGTTCAAGACCCACGAGGAAGCCGACCAGTGGCTATGGCGGATGATCACCCGTCCGACGAACTAGCCTCGCGCGAACCGACAGTGGAGGACTTGCGGGACTTGTGCCGCGAGCTCAACCAGCGGGGCGCCAAGTATGTGGTGGTCGGAGGATTTGCCATCCGCGCCGCGAGCTACATCCGCAGCACGATGGACGTGGACTTGATCGTGGCCGCCGATGCCGAGAACGAGGCACGCGTATTTGCGGCGCTTGCCACGCTCCCCGACCATGCCGCACGCGAACTCCAGCCCGGTGAACTTCAGCTATACAACGTCATCCGCGTGGCCGACGAGATTCTGGTGGACCTGATGCGGTCGGCCGGCGGCATTGACTATGCCGAGGCGGTCAGGGATGTCGTCGTACACGACGTGGACGGCGTTCGGATTCCCTTTGCGTCGCCGCGGCTGCTCTGGCGAATGAAGGCCGTAACGCATCGCGAGAAGGATGCGCTGGATCTGTTATTCCTCCGCCAATGGTTTGCCCAGCATGGCGAAGAACCCCCGCCGGTTTAATCGAGCAGTAGCCCATGCTTGACGAATACAAACGCAAGCGCGATTTCACGAAGTCGCCGGAACCCGCTGGCACGGTCAAGCCGCGCAAGGGTCGCGAGCTGTTCTTCTGCGTGCAGAAGCACCTTGCCAGTCATCTGCACTACGACCTGCGACTCGAGCACAACGGAGTCCTGCTCTCGTGGGCCGTGCCGAAGGGACCGTCGCTCGACCCGAAGACCAAGCGTCTGGCAATGCACGTCGAGGATCACCCGATCGAGTACGGCGAGTTCGAAGGTGTGATTCCCGAAGGCTACGGCGCCGGGATCGTCATGCTGTGGGACCGCGGTACCTGGACGCCCGAGAGCGACGATGTCGATGCCGCGCTCAGGAAGGGCGATCTGAAGTTTCAGTTGAACGGGTACAAGCTAAAGGGCTCGTGGGTCCTCGTGCGCACGCGCGGCTGGGGCTCGCAACGGAGCTCCCGAAACGCAGGCCCGAGCGTAGGCCCGAGCTTCAGCTCGGGCGACCGCGGAGAGGCCAGCCGAAGCTGGCTCCTCATCAAGCACAAGGATGAGTGGAGCGCCGATGAAGATGCCCTCGACATCACGACGTTCGCGCCGCTCAGCGTCAAGAGCGAAGGCGACTTCGCGGACATCGTTGGCGAGGACAGGCCGGCCATCTGGCGGTCGAACCCGCCCGCTAAAGGCGGCGACACCGGCGCCCTCTTCGCGCGCATCATCGCGCAGGCCGACAAGCTGAAGGCTGAAGCCGAAGCGCCAGCGCTCAAGCGACGATCACCCGACTCCGCGCGGCGGAAGGAGGCACCGCTACGGCGGGGCTCCGCCCAATCAAGCGAAGGCGGGCAGAGCGCGGGGAGATCACGGAGCAAGAAACTCAAGTAGTGGCGTCCGGCTTCAGCCGGACCTGGTGCTCTGGGGGAAGACGAAGCGCTTCGGCGTGGAAACGTCAGGCGGACGGAGGCACTACCGGCGGAGCCGCTGGCGGCGGTCGATGGCCAGCAAGACGAACCCGGCTACCGCGAGAATCGCGCCACCAATGATCGCTGGAGCTAGTGCCATCATTCGCTGCCGACCTCCATAAGAATTCCGACCAGGATCAGGACGAGCGCAAGAATCAGTGTAAGGACGACGAACCGCGGGGTCAAGCGGTTCCCTTGGATGATCGTGTCGAGCGGAGCAAATACCAGGATCAGCACGCCGACTTCTCGCAGCGACTCGCCTACCAAAGCCGCAGCGCGCCGCGACTTCGAGGCTGACCTTTGTGGCACAGGAGCCGCATCGAGCATGTCCGATGCCATGCCAAGTATTGATGGAGGACTGACATTCCGTGAGGTCGTCGACGCGAAGGTGGAAATATCTGCCACAGGACAGCCGCCAGCTGCTGCTACATCTTCAGCCCGCCCTACCTGCCCTGCCTCCCTGGCCCACCTGCTTGCCCCGCCGAAGCGTCGCCGCGAAGGCGGGCCCTGCCTGCGCCGCCCGCCCTGCCTGCCCTTGAATAGCTCTCTGCGATCTCTGCGGCCTCCGCGGTGATCGTCGTGTAACGTCGCGTCAGTCCTCGACCAGGAGCCGACGGGACAGGACGCTCCACACCGCGTACGCGAGCCGCGCCCGGTTGTGCCGGGCGATATCGCCGGTCCAGAACTCGCCACCCACCAGTTCGCAATGGTCCGGCAGCTTGCCGGGCAGGAGCGGCTCCTTGTGCTCGAGGGCGTAGCGTCCGAGCACTTTCGACGCCGGCCAGGTCACGTTATGGATCACGACGTCAATCGGGCGACCCATCGCCTCTTCGATGCGCGCGACAGCATCCGCGGCCGTGAAGCCCAGCATCCCCCGCCCTTCGGTGAGCAGATTGGCGATGAGCACGACCGGGCCCTTCATTTCCTTCAACGCGTCCGACACGCCTTTGACCAGGAAGATCGGCATCAAGCTCGTATAGAAGCTGCCGGGTCCGATAATGGCTGCATCGAACTGCCTGATGGCCGCCGCGACCGTCGGGTGAATCTCAACAGGCGGTTCGAGCCAGATGCGTTCGACCGAACGGCCCGACGACTGTCCCGCGTCCACTTCGACTTCGCCCCGGGTCGCAGCCCCGTCGCCATACTCCGCGCAGATCGACGCCTGGTGCACGCTGACGGGCCACACCCGCCCGCGGCATCCGAGCAGCGCACGCAGACCATCGATCGCGTCGAGAAAATCGCCGCTGTAACTCTGCATCATCGAGAGCAGGAGATTGCCACCCGTGTGCCCACCAAGACGGGCATGCTCGAGTGTCGGAAGGCGGGCCAGCAGCACGCGGCGGGCCTCGCGCGCATTGCGCGACAGCGCGAGCGCGCACTTGAGAATGTCGCCCGGCGGCAGCACACCGAGCTCGTCGCGCAGCACGCCGGAACTGCCGCCGCTGTCGAACATCGTCACCACGGCGTTGGTGTGCAGCCAGGGATTGCGCTTGAGCCCGCCGAGCAGACTGGGCATTCCCGTGCCGCCGCCGAAACACCCGACATTCAGCTGCCGCAGACGCATGGGGCTCATATTGTACCCGCCTGCGCTCGCACGCACAGCTCGACAGCGTAGGCGGGTAGAATGAGCCATGCCCAACGTATCGGATGCCGTGCGAACTCTGGACAGCGAACTTCGCGAACTCTTTGGCAACCGTGTGAAGTCAATCGTCACCTACGCCTCTATCAGAGGGTCGGGCGCGCCGGTCTCGACGCTCGCCATCGTTGACGGCCTCACTGCCGAGGATCTCCGCCGCTGCGCGTCTCGCGTCGCGGGATGGCACGACACGGGCCTCGCGACTCCGCTTCTGGTCGCCGAGCAGGAGTTCGAACGATCGCTCGATGCGTTTCCGCTCGAGTTCGGCGCGATCCTGGCCGATCACCAGCTGGTGTCTGGCACCGATCCCTTCGCGGGATTGCGTGTAAACCCCGAGGACCTGAGGCGCGCGTGCGAGGTCCAGGCGCGCAGTCATCTGCTGCACCTGCGTGAGGGATATGTGGAGACGCGTGGAAGGAGCGACGCCATCGCGGATCTGATTACCCGCTCGGCGGGTTCACTCGCCTCGCTTGTGAAGAGTGTCGCGCGGCTTCAGGGCGCGCCATCGGCGGACGTGGAGCGCGCGGCTCGACACGTGGAGGACGCGAGCGGTCTCGCGCACGGCACGCTGGCCGGCGTGGCCACGCTGACGTCCAGCGGAACACTCTCCTCGGATCGCGCTCGGGAGATCTTCCCGGCCTATCTCGAAGCCGTCCGCCAACTCACGAACTACATCGACCGCTGGACCGTAGATGATAGATAGAGGTTGGCCGCTGATCCGTTTCCGCGCCTTCGTCTGCGTCGTCTCGCTCATGGTGCTCTCCGGCTTTAGCCTGATGCCGGCAACAGGCGTGGGGTCCGGCTTCAGCCGGACCGTATCGGCCTACGCCGACCCGCCTCTTCCGGAGTTGACCGAACCCGTCAACGACTTGGCGCACACCATCGACGCGCCAAGCGCAGCGGTTCTCGATCGGATGGTTCGGAGCCTCAAGGCGGCCACGGGCGACGTCGTGGTCGTCGTCACCGCCCCGACCTTCGAGCCCTACGCCGACATCCGCGAGTACGCCGTCAAACTGTTCGAGAATCACGGGCGCGGAATCGGCGACAAGGGCAAGGACAACGGCCTGCTCATCCTGCTGGCGCTCAAGGAACGCCGGGTCTGGATCGAAGTCGGCTACGGACTCGAGCCGTGGATTACCGACGGATACGCGGGCGAAACGACGCGCGACTACATGATCCCGGAGTTTCGGAACGGCCGGTACGGCGCCGGCCTTCTGAACGGCACGGCGCGGATCATCGGACGGATCGCGGATGGCCGCGGCGTGACGCTCACCGGCTTCGAGCGACCACCGGAGCGCGAACGGAGAGCCGCGCCTCCAGTGCGAATCCCGGCGTTCCTCATCCTGTTCATCATCTTCGCGATCGTCAACCGGCTACGCGGCGGCCCGCGGAGCGGCATGCGTGGGTGGGGCGGCGGCGGATGGAGCGGCTGGTCGAGCGGTGTCGGCCCGTTTGGTGGCGGCGGCGGATGGGGCGGCAGCGGCGGCGGATTCGGAGGCGGCTTCGGCGGATTCGGAGGCGGACGCTCGGGCGGCGGCGGCGGCGGTGGAGGGTGGTAGATGAGAGGGCTAAGGGCTAGGGCTAAGGGCTGAAAGCTGAGAGCTGAAAGCTGAAAGCTTCGCGCGTGACTCGAACTAAACTTCACACTAAAGGACAGACGACATGCTCATGACACGCAGATCGGCGGCAGGCGCACTCGTGCTGGTCTTCGCGGCGCTGCCGTTGACCGGCTGTTCGTACAACAAGTTCGTCGGACAGGAAGAGGCCGTCAAGGCGCAGTGGGCGCAGGTGCAGAATCAGCTCCAGCGGCGCAGCGATCTCCTTCCGAATCTCGTGGAAACGGTGAAGGGCTACGCGCAGCACGAAGAAGGCGTGTTCAAGGACATCGCCGACGCGCGGTCGCTTATCCTTGCCGCCAAGTCGCCAGCGGAAACGATCGCGGCCGCCAACCAGCAGACGTCCGCCCTCGGCCGGTTGCTGGCCATCTCCGAGAACTATCCGCAGCTCAAGGCCAACGAGCAATTCAATCGCCTGATGGACGAATTGTCCGGAACGGAAAACCGCATCGCGGTCGAGCGGATGCGGTACAACGAGAAAGTTCAGGACTACAACACGGCGCGGCGGCGATTCCCAGGCGTTCTCACCGCGAAGATGTTCAGCTTCAAGGACTACCCGTTGTTCGAGGCGCCCCCAGACGCGCAGAAGGTACCCAAGGTCGACTTCAAGAAACCGTGAACGGGTCCACGGGGTTCACCAAGTTCACGGGGTTCACCCGGGTGGCGCGGGCGGCCGAGACAACTCGGCGCCGCGCCGCTCAGTTCTCCGAGGCCTTCTCCACGCCATCAATCACGAGCATCGGTACGAGAATCTTCTGAGCCGTCATCTTCAATCCAAGCCGGTCCTGCAGGGCATCAAACACCGCCGAACGTAAGGCATCGCGAGGGTCGACACCCGGCAACCCTCCCGCGTTCTGATCCGGCTCCACCGTCCACTCAACTTTGACGTCGTACACGCCCTTCAAACCAGTCTTGTCCACGGCCACCAGACCCAACTTGCCGGCAACATACCGGGCGAAGTCTCCCATCCGTATGCCCTGCGCGCTGAGCCCTCCCTGCGCGTTGGACCCGACCCCGCTCATTCGGAACGTGTCCGGGTGTTCCTCGCCGTCAGCCGCAGCCTTCACTTTCGGACCGTCCTTCCCCACCACCAACGCATAACCGGACATCTCCTTCGAACCCCTGTGCAACCTGAGCTTGAAGCGCTCGGCCAGCAGCGCCTGCAGCATCGGTTGCAACTGCTTCTCTGTGAGGTTCCCGGCAACATCGGCTTTCGCGACAACGTCATAGCGGTCCGTGCGGATCCATGCCGGTCCGCCGGACACATTCCAATCCATCACGCCGTACGCCCGCTGCATCAGCAGTACCAGCGTGTAGCCCCTGGCGGCGAATCTGCCGCCGGGACCGACATCGATCGTGACGATACGATCATTGGCCGTATTCGGCTTGATCGACGCCACCTCGAATTCGGTTGTGGCGTGCCCTTGTGAAGATGCAGGGGCTGCCGCGAGGAGCCCTATCAGAGCCAGAGCCATTCGATTCGCCATGTCGCAAATTTACCACAAGGGATCCGCGCTCGACTTGGACATCTTGTCATCCGGACATCTGGTCGATTTCGATCTGCTCGAGGCCGAAGCCCAATAACAGTGCTTGTTTAGCGAGGAAGAAAACAGGCGAGCGTCAATTCACAAACGCGCCTTCGTTGGTGAGGAGCAGCGCATGGGCATATTCCTGCCAGCCGGTCAGCGGAAGACGCGCTGGCGCAACCAGTGTGGCGGCGCCGCGACCGCGACCCTGCCCTCGGCCCTGCGCTCCCCCTCGACCCTGGCCGCGCGCTCCCCTCCCGGCCGCACCCCCGCGACCGGCAGTTGGATCCGACGCCACAGGCGTACTGCTTCCTGCCTGAAACGTCGAGACGAACTCGGTTCCCGCGCGGACTTCCTCGTCGGTCGGCGGACGCTGGAAATACAGCTCGTAGAGGAACCGGATGCGCTCCTCGTCCGACGCCGCGTTCTGAAACGCGTCGCGACCGACGACGTTCCGGACCTGCTCGATGACGAGGGGACTGTTCATGAGGAACAGCGCCTGCTGCGGGACAATCGTTTCGTAGCGTTTGCCGCGCGGTGTATCCGGGCTCGGAAAGTCGAAGGTGTTCAGCACCTCGACAAGATCGCCGCGGTCGACGAACCCGTACACCGATCGTCGAGGCGGAACCTTCGTGCCCCCGGAAAGATCCACGGGATGCCCGCCCACCGTGAGATCGAGTCCGCCACCAATGCTGAGGATGGAATCGCGCAACGGCTCGAATTCGAGCCGGCGCACGTTCGCTCGCCACAGCAGGCGGTTGAACGGATCCTTCTCGGCGAACTGGGGGTTGTTCCGGCTGCTCTGCTGCCACGTGGAGGACAGGAGAATCGCTTTGTGCAGTTTCTTGATGGACCAGCCGTCGGCCAGAAAGCGGTTCGCCAGCCAGTCGAGGAGCTCAGGATGGGTCGGCGGCGCGGACTGGTTGCCAAGATCATCGGGCGTGCTCACGAAGCCATCGCCAAAATGATGCTGCCAGACGCGATTCACCAGCACGCGCGCCGTCAGCGGGTTCGTCTTGCTCGCAATCGCATTGGCGAGCTCGAGCCGGCCGCTCGCATTGTGAAACGTGGGACGGTTCTTGTCCGACAACACGTCCAGAAAACGGCGCGGCACGACAGCTCCAGGCGACTCCGCCTGGCCGCGCACGAAGATGGGCGAGTCTTTCGGTGTGGGGCTGTCCACCAGCACGTTCGCACGAGCCGGTGCGCCCGGATCCACGAGCTCGAGCATTTCGCTCTGTTCGCGCAACTGAAACAGCTGATTGCGGGCGCGCGGCGGCAGGAAGCGCAGCACGGCGTCGCCGACGACGTTGGAGAACATCGCTTCCCATTCGGGATCGGTTCTCGCAAGCAGCTTTCCATAGATGTCGGCGGCCTCCGCCAGAGTTTTTGGCGACTTGCCGCGGAACGCCTGCAACACCAACGGGCTCAGCATGGCCGCGCGCTTCTCGGCATACTGATTGGCCAGGACGCGCGGGGCCTGCATGGGGAATCGCGCCGCCGGCACGCGCGCCAGCGCGTTCCAGACGCCGAAGACCGCCACCGCGGCTCGACCTCCGCCATGGGTGAACTTCTCCCAGTTCTGCAGGACGTCCGCCGACGCCCCGTTCTTCTGCAGATACGACGTGCGTTGGCCCACCGCCATCGTCGTCGCCAGCAGATACACGGAACCGAGCCGTTTGTAGTCGCCGAAGACATCGCGGAAGTTCTGCTCCCGCATGTTCTGGATACGGTCGTCCATCTCACGGCGCTTGACGAGGTACTCCGGATTCGCCGAGTTCGTTGGCGCGATCACCGGCTTGACTGGAGGTTCGACGGAGCTCGCGAAAATGCCGTACAGCGAGTAGTAATCCGCCGTCGGAATCGGATCGAACTTGTGGTCGTGACAGCGCGCGCAGGAGACCGTGAGCCCGAGAAACGCCTTCGACGTGACGTCGATGCGGTCGTTGATCACATCGCTCAGCTGCCCGTTGAAATGATCGCCGAGCGTCAGGAAGCCCAGAGCCGCCAGCGTGGCGGGATTTTTCGTGTTCAGCCGATCGGCGGCGAGCTGCTCGCGAATGAACTGGTCGTACGGCAGGTCGTCGTTGAACGCCTTGATCACGTAGTCGCGGTAGGTCCAGGCGTAGGGATAGATCGAGCTTTCCCGCTTCCGGTCGTTCTGGCCCTTGCTGTCCGAATAGCGCGCCACGTCGAGCCAGTGGCGTCCCCACCGTTCGCCGTAGCGCGGCGAGGCGAGCAGGCCGTCGACGACTTTCTCAAACGCATTGGGAGCGTTGTCGGCGAGAAACGCGCCGACCTGCTCAGGCGTGGGCGGAAGACCAATGAGGTCGTAGTACGCGCGGCGGATGAGCGTGCGCTTGTCGGCGGGTGCGCTGGCCGTCATGCCGCTCGCTTCGAGCTTCGCCAGCACGAAGCGGTCGACGTCGTTCTTCACCCACGATGTGTTTTTGACCGCGGGCGGCGCGGACTTGGTGACAGGCTTGAACGCCCAGTGATCCTTGCCGCGTCCGCCATAGGTGAGGACAGCTCCTCCCGGGCGCGTGGCGCGCGGATCGGGAGCGCCCATGCGCACCCACGCCACGAGATCGTTCACCTGCGCGTCCGGAAGCTTGTCGCTCGGCGGCATCTGCAGGTTGGGATCGGTGTAGCGGACCGCCCTGATGAGCGTGCTCTTCTCCGGATCACCCGGGACAATCGCGGGGCCGGAGCCCCCGCCTTTTTCCCATCCGCCTTTCCAGTCGAGTTCCAGTCCCCCGCTCGGCGCGCCGCCTGTACCACCTGTCCCGCTGTGGCACGGATAGCAGTTGTCGACAAAGATTGGCCGAATTCTGCTCTCGAAGAAATCGAGCTGAGCTTTTGTGGGAGGCTGCGGAGCGGCAGGACGCGCCTGCGGCAGGGCCAGAACGCCAAGCGACAGGCACAGGATTCCAGCGACACTCCAGAAGGCCAGCGCCGCGTGATGTTGTTTCGTCGGCGATCTCGCCGGGCACCGCGTCCGGGGCCGAGCCTCTGGCTTCACGCCAGAATGCCCTTCACCACGTTGCCAAAGTTGTCCGTGAGGCGGAAGTCCCTCCCGTTGTACCGGTAGGTCAGTTTCGTGTGGTCGAAGCCGAGCAGATGCAGGATCGTCGCGTGCAGATCGTGAATCGGGACCGGGTCCTTGACGGCCTTGGCGCCGAACTCGTCGGTCGAACCGTAGACCGTGCCGCCCTTCACGCCGCCGCCCGCCAGCCACACACTGAACGCCTTGCTGTTGTGATCGCGGCCCGGATTGTCGTTGCCGTTCCGGTCGCGCGTCACCGTGCGGCCGAACTCGCCGCCCCAGAGGACGAGCGTGCTGTCGAGCAGCCCGCGCTGCTTCAGGTCGGCGAGCAGACCCGCGGCGGGCGTGTCGATTTCCGCCGCGCTCGCCGGCAGACGGTCTTCGATGTCCTGGTGATGATCCCAGCCGCCGGCCCATACCTGCACGAACCGGACGCCGCGCTCGACGAGCCGCCGCGCGATCATCAACTGCTTGCCCTGCGGCGTGTCGCCGTACAGCGCGCGAACGCTCTGCGGCTCCTTCGACAGATCGAACGCGTCGGTCGCCTCCATCTGCATCCGATAGGCCATCTCGAACGACTGGATGCGAGCTTCGAGCTGCGGATCCTGCTGCAGATTCTGGCTGTAGGTCGCGTTCAGCTTCTGCACGAGATCGAGCTCGCGCCGCTGCTCGTCGCGTCCGAAGTACTCGTTGCGGATGTTGGGGATCATCCCGTCGACTGTCGGCGCCGACGTGTTGATGCTCGTGGCCTGCAGGTCGCCCGGCAGAAACGCCGATCCCCAGTTGAGCGATCCGCCGGGCGGCATCGCGCCGGTGGGTCGCAGCGAAATGTAGCCGGGCATGTTTTCGTTGGCGCTACCAAGCCCGTAGAGCGCCCATGCGCCGACGCTCGGCTTCGCCATGCGCAGCGAGCCGGTGTTCATCATCACCGTCGCCACGTCGTGCGCGGGGATGTCCGTTTGCATCGAGCGGATGACCGCCAGGTCGTCCACATGCGCCGCGATCGCGGAAAAGACTTCACTGACCTCGATCCCCGACTGGCCGTATTTTGAAAACTTGAACGGCGAGCCCATCGCGACGCCATTGAGCCCCGGCAACTCCTTGTCGTTCTGCTTCGTCAGCTCAGGCTTGGGATCCCAGGTGTCGACCTGCGACGGCGCACCCTGGGCAAAGATATGAATGACGTGTTTCGCTTTGGCCGGGAAATGCATGGCCCTGGCGACACCGCCCGGTCCGCCCAGAGCCGCTTGCGCCGCCTGAAGCCCTGGCGTACCAAGGGCGGCGAGCACGTCCTCGGAGAGCAGGCTGGCCAGGCCAAGCGCACCCAGGCCCATGCCGGATCGGGCCAGGAACTGACGCCGCGAGCTCAGCGCGTCACCCGGGCGCAAACGACATTTGCAAAGATAGTCGCTCACAGCTTCTTTATGGATTGAGACGATAGTCGAGACGTCTGACGACCCCGACTGTCTTCCGCGCCGCATCGTCCGACGGGATGAAACCGACGCGAAGCGGGACGTCCTGCGCGCCACAATTGAGGTCGGCGGTGATCGCACCGGCTTCCGACTCGACCAGGATCGCAGGCGGCTTGTCGATCAGCAGGCGCAACGTATCGGTGCCCGTGTCGACCTCCAGAATCGGCGCCCCGGATCCGCAAATCATATTCTTCAATCGGCCAGTGACGACGACCACTGGTCCCCGCGGCGATTGTGCGCCAAGGGTGCCGGCCGATGGCGACGTAGGCGACGTCTGAGAGCCCGCCTGGGTGCCCGCAGGAAGAGCGGCCGCACCGGGCGTTGTCGTTGCGCTGTTCGATCGGGCCGTTGCCGCCCGATACGCTACAAAGTCTTCGATCGACTTGCTGAGCCGCGCCGCGTAGTCGGCTTCAGCACCTGGTTGCGCGAACTCTACCGCGCGGGCGGCGGCGCTCCTTGCCTCAGCGATCCGATCGAGCTGCATATATGCATTGGCCAGCAGTTGAAAGGTCATATAGGCAGACTCTGGCGGGACGTGTTTGACCGCATTCAGCGTCGTCACCGCTTCCTCGCTCTTTCGCTGACTGACGAGCGTCGACACGTAGAGGAGACGAATGTCGAGATCGCCGGGGGACAGCGCGAACGCTCGCGCGATGAGCGGGGCCGCCTTGGCGGGCTCGAGCGCCGCATAGTCTCTGTAGACAGAGGGGCTGGTGCTTCCCAGTTCTACCGCGCGCGCAAGATACGGCAACGCCTCCGTCCGGTGGCCTCGCCGCAGTTCGAAGGATGCCCTGGACTCCAGCAATGAGAGGTCGTTCGGCTTCTGGGCGGCCAGTTGCTCGAATGCGGTGCGCGCCTCGCTCTCTTTGTCACGGGAGTTGGCCAGCAGGTTGGTGGTGACCAGTCCCGCTTCGAAGGCGTCGGCGGGGCGGGTCTGCGGCCGGGCCTCCCGGGCCGGGGACTTGTAGTTCACCAGGAAGTAGACGTACTGATTCTGCCGCACGTAGTTCCTCAGCTCGACACCAATCGCCTCGGGCGACTTTCCATAAAGCGTTTTCAATGTCTCGTCGCTCGACGCGCCGTTCGCCATCAGTCGCAAGAACTCGTCGGACTTGGGCCGATAGTGCTCGCCGGTGAGCAACATGTGCGTCAATGCCCAGCTCTCGGAATAGAACAGACCGGCATGCGCCTTCGTGGTGTACTCGGGAGAGTCGTGAGTGACCGCGAACAGCCGATCGACGGGCAACAACGCCACGCTCGTATTCAGGTACTGAAGACGGTCAGACGGAACCCTTCCAATGCTCATCCTGTCGTTCCCATCCGGCGCCATCGTCGAAAAGAACTCTGCCAGTCCTTCGTTGAGCCAGACGGGGTACTTTCCTCCCGATGCGCGGATGATCAAGTGCGCGTACTCGTGCACGACGATCGGATACGCGTCCACGTCGAGATCCTTCATGACGATGAAGTCGCGATCCGGCCCCGGGAGGTAGTAGGCGACCGCAGCCTCGTTCAGCCGGTACGGGGCGAACTGCTTGTCGCCAGAGAAGACAATCAGGCGCGTGGGCTTCGTCTGGAGGGGGGAGATCTTGAGGAACTCAGTGAAAAACGCGTGCACCCGCTCGAAATGCGTGAGCGCATCGCGTGCCTGCGAATCGCCGCCGGTGGCATACACCTCAAAATGCGCGCTCGAGGCGTACGTCCATTTCTCGGCTGCCCGAGGAACAGCGATCAGGGCAAGGCAGAGAAGGACTGTGAGAGAGCGCATAACAGTCGGATTGTAGATCAGCTGTCGGCTTCCCAACCATCATCCCCGCGGATTCGACTGAGCTACACTACGAACCGATGTCCGGACATCGGGCGCCCACGCCATGCTGCACACTGAGATCGCAGACTTTTTTAGTTTTCGCTCTGCGAACTCTGCGGCCTCCGCGGTTAACGTCGTGACCGAATCCAGCGCATTCGTCCCCAGGCCGTCGTTGCGGAACGGCCACACGATGACCATCTACAGCTGGGGCAATCCGCGGTATTTCCCCCAGCTGCCGCCGCCCGAGGTTCGCTACTTCGACGTGGACGTCCACGATCGCGTGCTCGCGCACTGCCACTGGCAG
Source organism: Vicinamibacteria bacterium (assembly GCA_041476545.1). Lineage (GTDB taxonomy): Bacteria > Acidobacteriota > Vicinamibacteria > Vicinamibacterales > CAVVIG01 > JBGOTP01. The sequence continues at coordinate 18,734 of JBGOTP010000059.1, forward strand.
CGCGAACGATGGCAGCGACCCACCCTCATCGCCCTCCATGGCCTGAACGGATCGACCGACGCGCACTACGTCCGCGGCATGGCCGCGAAGGCCTTCGCGCGCGGCATGAACGTCGTGCGGCTCAACCAGCGCAACTGCGGCGACACCGAGCACCTGTCGGCCGGTCTCTTTCACTCCGGGCTCACCGGCGACGTCAAGCACGTCATGGATGAACTCATCGCCATCGACGGCCTGC
>JBGOTP010000060.1:0-18812 GCA_041476545.1 Vicinamibacteria bacterium
ATCTGGGCGACTTCATCGAGGATCGCGAGGTCGTGTCGCCGGCTGAGGCGGTCATCAACCTGAACCTCAAGGAGCAGACCGAATCGGTGTTGAAGACCCTGACACCACGCGAAGAGAAAGTGATCAAGATGCGTTTCGGCGTCGGTGACGGCAGCGAGCATACGCTCGAAGAGGTGGGCCAGAGTTTCGCCGTGACGCGCGAGCGCATCCGGCAGATCGAGGCCAAGGCGCTGCGCAAGCTGCGGCATCCCTCCCGCAGCCGCAAACTTCGCGCGTTCCTGGAAGGAAGAACGTCGTAGAATGGTTCGGGCCCATAGCTCAACGGTCAGAGCCGCCGGCTCATAACCGGCCCGTTCCAGGTTCGAATCCTGGTGGGCCCACCAGCCTTCGCACACCCGACTGGAGTGCGTGCTTCGGCTGGGCAGGTCAGCTTCACTGAGATTGCACATTGCCGATTGCCGATTGCCGATTGACGGAACGGACAGGGGCGAGTGATTCGCCTGACGAGGCTTCGACATGCTCAGCCTCGCCCCGAACGGAGTCGAGGGACGAGCCCCGGTGCGCAAGCGCCGGGGCTTTTTTTGTTTGTGCCCATGCTTGCTGACCTCGAACATCTGATCGCGCTCCAGCGCCTCGAATCGGCCGCGCAGGATGCGCAGCGCCGAATGGCCGAGGAACCCGAGCGCATGCGGGCCCTCGACGCGCGCGTCGAGGTGATTCGCGTGAAGGTGGCAGCCGCCAAGGACCACCTGGCCGACAACCAGAACGCGCGGCGGGCGATCGAAAAAGACGTCGCGATGCACCAGAGCCGGCTGTCGAAGTTTCGCGACCAGCTCATGTCGGTGAAGACAAACGTCGAATATCAGGCGGTGCAGAAGGAGATCGAGTTCGCGCAGACCGAAGTCAAAGCGCTCGAGGACCGTGTCCTCGAGCGGATGTTGGAGGCGGACGACCTGACGGCCGGGGCCAAACGCGTCGAACTCGAACTGGCCGCGGAGCAGAAAGCAGTGGATGCCGAACGGCGCGCGTTGTCGGCGGAACTGGCCGCGCTGAAGCAGTCGGTCGAGGGCGTCAACCAGCAGCGAGCGGCCGTCGCGGCCGCGATCGACCCGAAAGTGCTCGACCTCTTCGAACTCGTCTCGAAGCGGCGAAACGGAGTCGCCGTCGCCGAGGCCCGCGAGGGGATCTGCACGATCTGCCACGTGCGGCTGCGGCCGCAGGTTTTTAATACCGTGCGGCGCAACGAGGAGATCGTTCAATGCGATCACTGCAATCGCATTCTCTATTTCATTCCGGTGGCCACCGCGGCCGCGGACACCACCACCCAACCGGCTCCGTGAGTCGTCGATACTCCGTAGAACGACTTTTGTCACGTCGGCCGGATCAAGCCAGAAACATGCTGCTCGGCGAACCGCTCGACGGCGCGGGAAACCTCATCTCGGGATCTGTTGGTGCCATGCGGCAACTCCGTGAGTTGCCGCGGATTTCGGCCCTCCGATTCGGTTTCCCGACTGTCGCATGCGACGCGCCGCTCGCAAGGTTCGCTGCCGCAGCACGTTTCTGGCCTGTCAGACCCGAGCGAAGCAAGAAAGTCGGGTTGGCAGCCCGTGGTGATCGTCGCCATGAGGAGGCCTCGTGATCGTCGCGTACATCGACGGCGGCTCCCGAGGTAATCCCGGACCCGCGGGCTATGGCGTCCGCATCGAACAGGCGGATGGCACGCTCATCGAGGAGTTCCACGACTCGATTGGTGTGGCGACAAACAACGTCGCGGAGTACCGAGGGCTGCTGGCCGCGCTCGAGTGGGCACGCGTGCACGGTCATACCGCTCTTCGTGTGCGATCAGACTCGTTGCTTCTCGTCCAGCAGATGCTCGGCCACTACAAAGTGAAGCACCCCGGACTGCAGCCCCTCCACGTGAAAGCGCGGCTGCTCGCTCACGAGATCGGCCGTGTCCTGTACGAGCATGTCCGTCGCGAGTTGAACGCGCACGCCGATCGTCTTGCGAACGCCGCCATGGACGATGCCCCGCCGACCTGATCGGTCCAGCGAGACGGGCCAGGGTTTCCGCGGAACTACTCGATCACGAGCCCCAGCGTTTCACTCCAATCAAGATAGGCAAACGGACTGTCCGTGCCGCCGTTGGTCCATTTCCCGCCCTTCTCCTGGCCGATGCGTAGCCATTCGTCGCGCGGGATGTTTCCGCGGCCGACCGCGATGTGCATGAGTGAGACACCCTTCTGCATCTGGATCTCGTGCGACCACGGGTTCGGCTCCCCGACACCCTGAATAACCTCAAGGCCGATCGGCGGCGTGCCCTGACGAAGCATGGCGGTCAGCACGCTGCCATCCTTGGTCCACGGCATCTTCGGCGGATACTGGAACGGGCCTGTTGGCGGATAGCGCTGTGGCTGGACGACCGGCATGCCGAATACCTCGGCGAGTTTCTTCAGCGACGCAACGGCGTCGATGTTCGCAAAGCCAACGTGACTGACCCGTTGGGCGCCGAAGAGTCCGGACTGCGTCGTCGGCGCCGCCGGCATCGCTGGCCGGGCCGTCGGTCCGATCGCGAGTGTGGCGCCAATGGGGGTGGCTCGGAAGTCCACCAACGCGTACGGTCCGCCCTTCTTCCCGCCGGTCCACTTGCCTCCTTTCGATTCAAGCTCTGCGCGAACGCCGTCGATATTCGCGTCCACGCCGACGCCGAGCGCATACATGCCGAGACCGAACCTCTGCAGGTGTTCGTAGATCGGTCCTGACTTGGTCACCGGCTGCAGGATCTCGAGATAGAAATTCGGCATGGAGACGTAGGCGATCTTGGCGTCGGCCTTCCTGCCGTTGGGCAGGTCGAAGGAGATCGTACGAACCTCCGGCACGGCGATACCGAAGATATCCGCGTACCCGCGTACCACTTTGTCGATGTCGGGGGCCACGATCTTCACGTGGGTCAGCGGCGCATTGGCCAGCATCGAAGGGCTCTGCGCCCGAACGCTTGCCAAGGCAGTCAGACTGACGACGATGGCGATCAGTAGGTGGACGAATAGGTGCCGACGAGTCATCACGGTTCTCCTTTGGGCTAAGACCGTTACTTGGTCACGCTCCGAAAGTACGAAGGGATGTCACTCCTGGTGTCGCGCAGGATTTCGACGATGGCCTGGCGGTCCGCGACCGACAGGGCCGCCCGATAGCGCGCCCCCCGTTCCTGTCCTGAGAGTACCTGCCACATGCGCCGGTAGATGGGATCCTTGGCGGCCTGCGGCAAGGCGTCGAACATCGCTGAGTCGATCAGATAGCTGCACGGGTAGCGCAGGAGTCGCCGGTGGAGATCGAGCTCGTGGAGCGAACGTCCCTTGCGGTCCCGCGCCCCGACCGCTGAAAAGCGTTTCGTGAAGTCCGACGAACCCCGGATGCCATCGGGCAGCGGCGCTTCGTCGACAAAGAGCAGGTAATCGACGACCTCGGTCGCGATGCCGCGCATCAGCTCCGCAATCCGATCGTACTCTCCGGGGGCAGCCACAAACGGCGCGTGCAACGCCGGATCGGCCGCGCGCGCCTCCCAGCCTGCACGCGTGAGGAGGTTGGTCATGTGTGTCTGATGCGAGAACACCAGGAGCCCGACGATGTCGCTCGACAGGGAGCGATACCCGTCCGCGTCGAACAACCCCTCCACAGACGGGAGTTCGCGACTCGGGCGATCCGCGAGCGCGGCCACCGTGTTCCCCAGGTGATGGGCCGACCCGCTGCGACCGGTGACGAACCAGCCGCCCCAGCGCTCGGGCAGAGGCGTCCGGTGATCCATCGTGCTCGAGCTGGCAAACGAGTGGGTATCGCCCGGCGTCGTGCTGAACATCAGGAAGCCCGGGACACCGAGCGTGTCGCCGCTGCGGTGACACCCCAGGCACGTGACAACCCGCTTGAACCGGGGAGCGTCGGACGCGCGCTGATCGAGCGTGTAGAAGACCACGCCTTCCGACCGGTCCTGAGCGGCCACTTCGAGGACGTCGCCGTCGCGCACCCAGCCGAGCACGACACGATCGGTAAAAAAGAGCGCGCGCGGGTTGGCGGGGCTGATCCGGGGTCCTTGCAGGCTCGTCGGCGAAAAGACAAGCATCTGCGAGTCGACGGGGACCTCGAGCGCCGCCAGCGCGGACCGCAGATACCCGCTCCGGCCTTCGAACCTCAGATCGACGCCGCCCTCCTGGAGCTTCTGGTTCAGGCTCGCAACGACGTTGTCCAAGGGTGCGGTGGAGTAGCTGATCGCCGGATCGTCCACCGAGCCCTGAAACATTCCACCGCGTTGCGCCCTGACCGGCGCCGAAACGCCGCCCAGCACGAACAGCAGCGCGAGGCTGACTACGACGACGAGACAGGATGTGAGACGCATAGGATACGACGCCTCGGGTTGTCCGTGCGCGGCTGCGACCGTCGACGGGATGTCACGAGCGCTTAAGGATAGCGCTGAATTGCAGGAGACAGAAGCTGGGCCGCTCGGCCGCTATGAACGATGCCCCGCCCACCTGATGGCTCCAGCGAGCCGGCCCGCCGCTGACCCATCCCGTCTGTAGGAACAGAACGCGTCGGGATGGCTTGCCGTGCACATCTCAGAAACGAAGATCTGCTCGGGCGATAGCCCCGCGGCGACCAACTGATCACGCGTTGCGGCCCACCCGTCAAAAAAGGAATGACCGTTCCGAGGAGCGGCGGAAAACCATCGGTCCAGATCGCTCGGGGCAAAACCGGCCCGTGCAAAACGATCGCGCACCTCCGGTCCAACTTCATAACAGCAGGCACCAATCGACGGGCCCGCGGCGGCGATGAGATCGACCGGCCGGCTGCCGTACTCGCGCGCAAGCGCCGCGACGGTCGCGGCAGGCACGCCTGCGGCCAGCCCTCGCCAGCCCGCGTGGGCGGCCGCGACCGCGCCAGTGCGACGGTCCGCCATGAGCAGCGGCACGCAGTCGGCCACACGAATCGCGAGCGCGCATTGATCGTCACCCGACACGATGATGTCCGCCTCCGGTCGAACGTCGGACCCCGCGCGCGCCACGGCGACCTCCGCCCCATGAACCTGCCTCACCCGCACGAGCCGCCCGGCGTCCACATCGAGGGCGTCCGCAACATCGCACCATCGCGCGGCTTCATCGCCATCGCTCCCACCATCATCGGCAGGGAGCGTTCTCGATCCGAGCGGCCAGTGGCGCGTCGTAAACACATGCCGCGCGAACGGTTCCAGCGCGCGGCAGACGAGCGCGGGTCCGATCGGGAGCTGCACCCATTGGAACGCTGAGGCTGGAGATGGCAGTATCATGCTCTACACATGTCCCGGATCATCGGCATCGGCATCGATGCCACCGACATCGATCGTATCGCGAGTGCCATCGAACGACACGGCGATCGGTTTCTCCGGCGCGTGTTCACAGACGACGAGATGGCCTACTGCAACCGCCGGCGCGTGCCGGCCATTCATTTCGCCGCTCGTTTTGCGGCGAAGGAGGCGGCCATGAAAGCGCTCGGGACGGGACACACGCAGGAGGTTCTGTGGCGGATGATTGAAGTGGTCCGCCGCAGTGGTCCGCCGCAACTGCAGTTTCAGGGCGGCGCGGAACGACGCCGCGCGGCGATGGGCGCCGATTCGTCGCTGCTGACCATCACGCATTCCCAGCATCTCGCCATCGCGCAGGTGCTCTTGCTCGGTCCCTAATCTTAGGTAATCGGGACACGAACGCAACCGGCGTTAGCATTCTCACACGCCGGTATCCGTCACGTTTCGCGGGTTCGCCGATCGGACCCCACAACATCCTTCCCTCGAACACCTTAGGGAACCGCTCTCCCGCCGCTCTCGCGGCACGCCTCTTGATGAGACTGTGATGTCCAGCCGTTCACGAGCTGCCCTGCAGCCCTGCGGTGCCCCTGGCGCAACGAAGAGCAGCACGTCAGCCGGGACGCGGCTCGAATGCAGATGACGTGGTACCACAAGCTGCCAGACGGGCAGCAGACGAGCGCGCGCCAGCGCGCAGAAGAGGATGCGTGTCACATGACCGTCAAGGTTACGCCAAACGACAAGGGCAACCCGCCGGGGAAACTCGCCGAGGCCGAATTGCACTTCACTGAAGGGCCGCTCGATGGCTTGAAGCTGATCGGCTTTTCCATCTGGGAACGGCGCGGCGGCGCCGGCGGGCGCAACGTGACGTTTCCGGCGCGCTCGTACAGTGTCAACGGAGAGCGCCGCAGCTTCGCCCTGCTGCGACCCATACTCGACACCACCGCGCAGAACAAGCTACGGGATCTTGTCTTGGAGGCATTTCAAGAGTACGAGGAGCGCGCCGCGATCGCGTCGTAGGTCGCGAGATCGGCGCGACTGACGCGGTGGTCCGGGCCCGAGTCGTGGGAACCGAGCTCGGGTCTGGGGTTCTCAGCCGCGGGCGACACCGCCCGCGAACACGGCCCGCTACTGAATCACCGGCAGTAGCTTCGCGTTCTCCTGCTGCCGCTTGGGAGGAAGCGTCCATTCCTCGCGCGTGGACTTGTCGAACTCGGCGTGAAAAAACGACGCCTTCATGCCGCCATCGATAATGTCCCAGGGCAGGGCTGCATCGTGCGTTCGGTCTCGAAAGATGAAGGCGTCCGCATCGACGCCGGTCTCCGCCACCGCCGCGCGCCAGTTCTGCCCGTTGCGTTCAGCCGCTTCGATGACCGGGGCCACGCGGCGATCGCCGAGCGACAGCAGCGCCTGATAGTAGGAGTGTCGCTCGGACTTGATGTTGAAGTAGACGTTGTCGATGCCGGCCATCAGGCTGCGCAGGCGCTTGATCTTGCGATCCGTCGAGGCCGGATCTTCCATGGGCAGCCACTGGAAGGCCGTCCCCGGCTTGGGAATCAACGGGTTCACGCTGCCAACGATGCGGCCGACGTCGCCGCGTGAACGCGCGTACTTGAGCATGCGGTCGCGGATCTGGAGCGTCAGATCACGAATGGCCACCAGGTCATCGTCTGTTTCTGTAGGGAGGCCGATCATGTAGTAGAGCTTCAGATTCTCGATACCGCTCGCGAAGATAAGCTCGGCGCGGTCGAGAATCTCGTCGTTGGTCACGGTCTTGTTGATCACGCGACGCAGGCGGTCGGACCCGGTTTCTGGGGCAATGGTGATGCCGCGCTCCCCACTGGCTCTAAGGACCCGCACGATCGACTCGGTGAGATCGTCGAGGCGGAGCGAGGCCGGGCTGATCGCGTATCCCATTTCGTGCAGGCGCGCCAGGATGCGGTCGATGTCCGGATGGTCGCAGAGCGCGATGGACACGAGTCCGACGCGACTTGAATGGACGCGTGCCGCCTCGGCGAGCGCCAGAATGCGATCGGCCGGAAACGGGCGCACCGGCAGGTAGTTGTAGCCGGCCCAGCAGAAGCGGCAGAGATTCGCGCACCCGCGCACGACTTCGATGAGAAAGCGGGAGCCGAACTCAGTGTCGGGAGTGAAGATGCCCGTCGCGGGAGGGTCGAGGGCCTCGGTTGTCTTGACGGCCGCCTTGCGCACGGGAAACGGCGCATCGGGTTCAGTCGTCCGGAATCCGGACAGCCGTCCGTTGCCGCCGTACTCGGGTTCGTAGAACGACGGCACATAAAAGCCGCGCTCCCGCGCCAGCCGACGCAGCAGGTCGCGGCGGTCGGTCGCCTCCCGAAACGCACGGTCAAGCGACGGCACGAGGACCTCGCCTTCGCCGGCCGCCACGACATCGGCAAACGGCGCAAGGGGCTCAGGATTGACGAATGTGACCGCGCCGCCGATCACGACGAGAGGATGGTGCGGGCCTCGTTCGGCGGCATACCGGGGAATGCCGGCGAGGCGAAGCAGCGTCAGCACGTTCACGTAGTCCCACTCGAAGGACACGGAAAACGCGACGACGTCGAAATCACCGACTGGCGTTTGCGACTCGATCGTGAGGAGCGGAGCCTTCGCGGCCAGCAGGTCCGAGAGTTCCTGCTTGGGCGGCAGGAACACGCGTTCGCACACGATGTCGGGCCGGGCGTTGAACAGACGATAGACCGTCTGAAACCCGAGGTTCGACATGCCGACCCAGTACGTGTTCGGAAACGCGAGCGCCACGCGCAGACGACCGCCGTGCGGCTTGCGGATATAGCCGGTTTCCTTCGACAGCGTTTCGAGTGCGCGTTCGCGTTGGTGCCAGGTCTTCAATGATGCCCAAGATTCCGAGCGTGCGGCGGCTGACACTCAAAAGGCGGCGTTCCCGAGTGCCGTGGATCTACCTACTCTACCACCGCCATCGCCAACGATAGGAGCACGTTACAGAATCAGGGCCCTCAGCCCTGGGCCCTGGTGGTCTCAGCCCTCCTGCCGGCGCAGAAATGCGGGGACGTCGAAGGTCAGTCCCAGATCGAAGTCCGGGCTGATCTCCCCGCCTCCGCCCTCACGCGTCGATGCGGACATCCCGGTGCCTGATGCGGTGAGCGGGAGATCCAGAAGCGGTCGTCGTGTGATCGACAGTCTGGAAACCGCCGGCGCTGGTGCGGCCGGATGTTCGGCGTGCGCGCTGGCGTAGATCGACATGTCCACGGGCGTCTGGGCGATGATCGGCGTCGACCGTGCGGCAACGTAGGACCCGAAGCCGGTCGCAATCACGGTGATCTTGATCTTGCCCGTCAGCGCGGGATCGACAACCGCACCGAAGATGATATTCGCATCCTCGTCGGCCGCCTCCTGCACGATCGTGGAGGCATCACTCACCTCAACGAGCGACAGGTCAGGCCCACCCGTGATGTTGATGATGACACCGCGAGCCCCGTTGACGGATGCGCCTTCGAGAAGCGGGCTCGAGATCGCGCGGCGCGCGGCCTCGACGGCCCGGTCCTGTCCCTCGGCGATGCCGGTCCCCATCATCGCCATCCCCATGCCGGCCATGATGGTTTTGACGTCGGCAAAGTCGAGATTGACCAGACCCGGGACCAGAATCAGATCCGAGATGCCCTGAATCGCCTGCCGCAGTACATCGTCGGCCGTGGCGAAGGCATCCGTGAGCGGCGTCGACCGGTCGATGATCGACAGCAGGCGCTCGTTGGGAATCGTGATGATCGTGTCGACGCAGTCGCGCAAGGCCTCGAGGCCCCGCTCGGCCTGCAGCAGGCGTTTCTTGCCTTCGAACTTGAAGGGCTTCGTGACGACAGCGACGGTCAGCGCGCCGAGCTCGCTGGCGAGGCTGGCGATCACGGGGGCCGCGCCGGTGCCGGTGCCGCCGCCGAGTCCGGTCGTGACGAATATCATGTCGGCCCCGTCGAGCGCCTGCAGGATCTGCTCGGTGTCCTCGAGGGCGGCCGATCGGCCGACGTTGGGATCCGCTCCAGCGCCGAGTCCTTTCGTGAGCTTCGAGCCGATCTGCAGCTTGACCGGCGCTGCATTATGTTTCAACGCCTGCAGGTCCGTGTTCGCCACGATGAACTGGACGCCGTCGAGGCCCACGCGGACCATGCGGTTGACGGCGTTACTCCCGCCGCCGCCAACGCCGATGACTTTGATCCGCGCGCCTGCCTGCGCCTCCTCGGCAAGCCGCAGCCTCGGCTGGGCCTCCGGCGTGTCGTCGTCGGGTGTCCGGTGAAAGTCGGCCATTGATCTCCTCGCGGCGCGGACGCTCAGGCCCGCGCGAGTGGGCGGGCCGTGCGGGCCCGCGCGTGTAGTGCGACCGTCCCAGTGCAAATGGTCTCGTGCAACATCGACCTTAGAAGAACTCCCTGAAAAGCCCGCGCAGCCGTCCGGCCGCCCGTACCAGCGCGCCGGCACCAACCGGCACACGTCCCTGACCACCAACGGCGTTACGGTGCGCGTACAACACCAGCCCAACGGCAGTCGCAAACGTCGGGCTGTTGACGTGGTCCGCCAGTCCGCCGGCCCCCGCCGGGCACCCGCGGCGAATCGGCAGATCAAAAATCTGTTCGGCGATCTCGGGCATGCCGTCGAGAATCGCGCCGCCGCCGGTGAGCACGATTCCGGAGTTGAGGCTCTTCTCATAGCCGGCCCGCCGAATCTCGTCCCAGACGAGATGAAAGATTTCCTCGGCGCGGGGCTGCAGAATCTCGGAGAGGATCCGGCGCGCCATGACGCGCGGCTTGCGTCCGCCCACGCTCGCCACTTCCATCGTCTCGTCCTCGTCGACCATGCCCGACAGCGCGCACCCGCACTTGCGTTTGATCTTCTCTGCGTCGGGCACGGGCGTGCGCAGTCCAACGGCGATGTCGTTGGTGAAATGGTCGCCGCCGACGCCGACCACGGCGGTATGCCACAGGCTTCCCCGCTCGTAGATGGCCATGTCGGTCGTGCCGCCGCCGATATCAACCAGCGCAACGCCGAGCTCTTTTTCGTCCTCGGTCAGGACGGACTCGCTCGCCGCCAGCTGTTCGACCACGGTCTCGGCCACATGGACACCGGCGCGGTTCACGCAGGCGACGATGTTCTGGGTCGAGCTCTGGCTGCCGGTAACGATATGGACGTTCACTTCGAGACGGGCGCCCGTCATCCCCACCGGAGCGCCGATGCCGTCCTGCTCGTCCACAACGAAATCCTGCGGCAACACGTGCAGGATCTCCCGGCCAGTCGGCAGCGACACGGCTTTGGCCGCGTCGATGGCGCGACGCACGTCCTCCCGGGCAATCTCGCGGTTCTTGCCGGCCACGGCAATCACCCCGCGACTGTTGAATCCCTTGATGTGAGGGCCCGACAGCGCCAGGTGCACGGAGTCAATCTCAACGCCGGCCATCAACTCGGCCTCATCAATGGCCTTCTTGATGGAGTCCACCGCCGCCTCCAGGTTGACGACGACGCCCCTCCGGATGCCACGCGACTCGGCCACGCCGAGCCCCACAATTTCGAGCCCGCCGGAATCAAGCACTTCGCCGACAACCGCCGTGACCTTCGACGTGCCCACATCGAGACCGACCAGATACCGTTCTTTACGCACGCTGCCTCCGAATTCCTCGTGGCTATCGTTTCGACACCGATCCACGGCCCGTTGCGGTGCCGGCTGGCCCCACGATGATGCGATCGTCAAAACGCAGGTCGACGTAGTCGATGCCCTGCATACGCTTCCGCAGCGTGTCCGCGAGCTGCAAGTACGAGTGCAACCGGGGCAGGAAGCGGTCGTCACCGACGTAGATGACCGCGGGGTCGCCGCTCAGGATCACGCCGGCATTGCGCGGATTGCTCACATTCACCTGCGACACCCGTTCGTTGACGCCCGGATCCGACCGCACCGACAGAATGAGCCGGGCAGCCAGCTCCGCGCCCGCGCGGTCGGTCGACTCGTCGCCATCCATCCGTGCTCCGTGAAGCCCGTCGACAATCGGGAGGTCGAAGTCGGCGTACACGGGCCCGAACTCATCGATGACGGCGCCGTGCTCGTCGATGAGGTACAACCCGCCGTCGATACGAGCGATACCGATCGGCTCACGTTCCTGAATCGTGATTTCGATGGTGGAGGGCAGCACGCGCCTGAGCGCAGCATCTCCGACCCACGGCGACGCCAGCAGTCGCCGACGCCATGCGCCAAGGTCGCTCCAGAGGATGCTCTGCCCCCGCATGTTTCCCAACATCGTGAGCACCGCACCGGTCGACAGCTGCCTGTTGCCGCGCACGGTGAGGTGGTCGATCTGCAGCACGCGAGCCTGCGCCACGACGCTGCCACCCCAGTAGAGGCCGTACGCCGTCAACACGGCGACCAGGCCGTACTTCGCGGACGCCTTGCAGAGCGCCCGCCAGCGGCGACGACGGGCCGGCTTCACGTGGGCCCGCCGGAAGCGCTTGTCCGCTGGAGCAGCCACGGGACTCATGAGAGACCTCGCCGGCGCGAAGCCGCATCAGGGTCCGCGGCGCCAGGGGAGGAGACGACACCAACGTGGTCGCTGGTCAGGATCTCAATCAGACGATCCGCCACCGTCCCGATCGATCCGGCGCCAAGCGTGATCACCACATCGCCGGCACGCACAAGGTTCGCGATCGCGGCCGGCACGTCATCGAGCCGCGGCACGACATGGACACGGTCCGGCAGGTCGCGCCGCATCGCCGCGGCCAGCGAATCAATCGTCACGCCGGCCATGGGTGTCTCACCGGCGGCATAGATGCCGGTCAGCACGACGTGGTCCGCGCCGGCCAGCGACGGGCCAAAGGCGTTCATCAGCGCGGCGGTCCTCGTGAAACGGTGAGGCTGAAACGCCACGACAATCCGCCGGTTGAGCGTGCGCGCCGCCGCCATCACCGCGGCGATCTCAGTGGGATGGTGCCCGTAGTCGTCGACGATCAGGATCCCCTTGGGCTCACCGCGGACTTCAAAACGCCGGTCCGCGCCCCGAAAATCGGCGAGACCGGCTGCAATTTGATCGAAGGACAGGCCCAGTTCGAGTGCGACCGCGACGGCCGCGAGGGCATCCAACAGATTGTGTCGCCCGGGCACGTTGAGCGTGAGCGAGCCGAGCGTCACAGCTGGACCGCCAGCGTGGCGCGCACGCTGTTTGACCGTGGCGCGCATGGTGAACGGGCCGGCAACCACATCCGCAGCTGTGATATCCGGGGGACCCTCGGCCCGCGTGTCCAAGCCGTACGTGGTGACGCGCCGCGTCATGCGCGGCAACACGGCTCGCAAAGATTCGTCGTCTGCGCACGCGACAACGGCGCCGTAGAACGGCACTTTGTTGGCGAAGTCGACAAACGCTTGCTCGAGGTTCGTAAACAACCCGGCATATCTCTCGAGATGCTCGTGGTCGATGTTCGTAATCACCGCAATTGTCGGAAACAGCTTGAGAAACGACTGATCGCTTTCATCGGCCTCCGCCACCATCAATTCACTGCGACCCAGGCGCGCATTGCTTCCGAAGGCCCTGAGGCGACCGCCGATCGCAGCGGTCGGGTCGAGGCCGGCCCGTTCGAGCACGAGTGCGATCATTGATGTCGTCGTCGTCTTGCCGTGCGCTCCCGCGACCGCGATCGAGTAGAAATGGCGCCGCATGAGCTCGGCGAGCATCTCCGCGCGCGGAATCACCGGGATCTGACGACGGGCGGCTTCGAGCACCTCGGGGTTCTCCGGGGGGATCGCCGAGGACATCACCACGACATCGGCGCCGCCCACGTTGCCGGCCGCGTGGCGGTACGCGATGTCAACGCCCATCGTAGCCAGCCGCTCCGTAGTCACCGACCGCCTTTCATCCGATCCGCTTACCGCGTAGCCGAGGTTCACCAACAGCTCGGCGATCCCGCTCACGCCGATACCACCGACCCCGATGAAGTGAATGCGCTTCGTCTTGCCAAGCGCTTGCCTGTCGAGCACCGGCCTCCTACACTGCGACCAACTGCAACGCCCGATCGACGATGACCTTCGCGGCGTCCGGCCGGGCCAGCGATCCGGCGGCCCGCGCCATCCGCAGGCGCGCGCTCGCATCTCCCGCGAGCGTCAGAATTCGATGCGCCAGCGTGGCACCCATGTGCTCCGCCTGTATCAGCACGTCGGCGCCGCCGGCAGCGGCGAGCGCCTCGGCGTTCCGCCGCTGGTGATCGTCGGTCGCGGTGGGCAGCGGAATGAGAATCGCTGCCTTTCCCGCAGCCGTGATCTCGGCCAGGGTCGTCGCACCCGCGCGGCACACGACGAGGTCCGCATGGGTGAGTCGCCGTCCCATGTCGTAGAGAAACGGCTCAACTTCCGCCTCCAGCCCGGCGGCCCGATACGCGGCGCGCACCATGTTCAGGTCGCGTTCTCCTGTTTGATGCGTAAGACGAAGCCCGCTGGTTGCCAGCGTCGACGCGGCCTCCACCATGGCCAGGTTGATCGCGTGCGCGCCCTGAGAGCCGCCAAAAACCAGGACTCCGACGCCAGACGTGTCGTCGTTCGCGCCGCTCTCCGTCCGGGGTTCGACCTTCTCCAGAAATTCCGGCCGAACCGGGTTGCCGCTGACGAATGCCTTCGGGCCGAAAAACGTGCGGGTCGACTCGAACGTCACGGCCGCCGCCCGCACCGCCGGCGCCAGCAACCGGTTGGTCAAGCCGGGCACGGCGTTCTGCTCCAGCAGCATCGTGGGCGTCCCGCGCAGTGCCGCGATCAGCACGACCGGACCGGAACTGTACCCGCCGACACCGATGACAAGATGCGGACGCCTCGCGGAGACGATGCGCCAGGCGTCCAGCAGCCCGAGCGGCACAAGCGCGACACCGCGCGCGCGAGCGGCGATCGATTTGCCCTTGAGACCGCCGCTGCGAAGCACGTCCAACTCGAAGCCCTCGCGGGGGACGACCCTGGACTCGATGCCCTGCGCCGTTCCGGCAAACGAGACGCGGACATTCGTGCGTCTCGCCATCAACTCGCGAGCCACGGCGATCCCGGGGTACAGGTGCCCGCCGGTCCCGCCGCCGGCGATCACGACTCGGACTGCGTCGCCGCTCATGCTTCGGACGTCGCATGCTGCGAGACGTTCAAGAGGACGCCCATGCCCAACAGGTTGATGAGGAGCGACGAACCGCCGAAGCTGACAAACGGCAACGGAATGCCTTTCGTCGGTACCAGACCAAGCACCACGCTCATGTTCACGAACGCCTGGACGGCGACCATCGTCGTCAGTCCCAGCGCGAGGAACGCACCGAATGTGTCCGGCGCGCGCAGGGCGACGCGGAGACCCCGCCACGTAATGAGGCAGAAACAGATCAGGACGATCGTCGCACCGACCAGTCCGATCTCTTCGGCAATCACTGCGTAGATGAAATCGGTCTGGGCCTCCGGCAGAAAGAAGAGCTTCTGCACGCCCTTCCCCAGACCGCGCCCCAACCAGCCGCCCGTGCCGACGGCGATGAAGGACTGGATGATCTGATAGCCGGCACCGAGCGGATCGTCATAGGGATGCAGGAACGCCAGAAACCGTTGCAGCCGATAACCGCTGAACATGACGAGCAAGCCCATCGCCGGCACCGCGGCGAGACCCACGATGGCCATGACGTATGCGTAGTTGAGGCCGGCCGCGAACACCATGATCCCGGCAACCAGGGCGATCGCCACTGAGGTGCCCAGGTCCGGCTCCAGGAGAATCAGGCCAATCCATCCGAACACGACGACCGCGACCGGGAGCAGGGCGTAGCCTTCGTTGACGCGTTGGATGCGCCGCTCGAGCAGCGCGGCGATGAAGATGATGGCCGCGAGCTTCGCGGGCTCCGACGGCTGAATGCCCAGTCCCCCCACCAGGAACCATCGGCTCGCATTGTTGCGCGCCGGCATGAACAGGACCGCCACGAGACCCGTCGTGACCGCACCCACAAGCGACCAGATGAACGCCGGCTCGCGATAAGTGCGGTAGTCGATCCGCATGACCACGCTGAGGAGGGCGACGCCGAGCGCGGCCCACATCGCCTGTTTGATCAAGTAGTTGTTCGGGTCGCGGGCCGAGGCGCTGTACACCATCACCACGCTGAGGCAGACGAGCGCCAGGGTGGTCAGAAACAGGATGCGATCGGACTTGAGTTTTCGAGCCATTCCCGCCTATAAAGCTGAGCCCTGCTTGATCCGACAAGCTGTGAGCGGTCAGCAGTCATCAGTCGGCCTTGGATGAAGGCACCAGCTTCGCAGGCCGGGGCAGCCTGCGTTCCCAGCAGCCAATCCTTCACCGCGAAGACCGACTGATGACGGCTCGCCGTTCACAGTCACCTCGTCTGACACGCATCCGATCCGGAGATCGAGGCTTACACCCCGCTCCCGCGCCCGATGCGCGCGACGGCTTCCTTGAACATCCGTCCCCGCTCGGCGTAATCCCGAAACATGTCGAAGCTCGCGCACGCGGGTGCGAGCAGAACCACTCCGGCCGGTCGCGCGAGGCCAAAGGCGAGGTCCACTGCTTCCACAAGCGAGGGGGCCTCGTGGACGTCCACGGCTCCATCCAGCGCCTCCCGCAGGAGCGGCCTCGCCTCGCCGATGGCGACCACGGCCCTGGCCCTGCCCGCCAGCGGCTGGCGAAGCAGCCGCAGGTCCCCGCCCTTGAAGCGCCCGCCCATGATCGGCACGAGTCCGGAGTCGAAGCTCTCGATCGACCTGCACGCGGCCTCGACATTCGTGGCCTTCGAGTCGTTCACGAAGCGCACGCCGTCGTGCTCCGCGACGAATTCCATCGCATGTTCCAGTCCGCGGAACGCCTCGACGGCCGCGGTCATCGCGGGCGGTGCCACGCCGGCAATCACACCGACGGTGACCGCCGCCATGACGTCATCGACCAGATGCGGCCCGAGCAGATGGATGACGTCGAGCGGTACCAGCCGCTCGCTCCGTTCGCCGCGCCCGTCCACGATCCAGCCATCTTCGACGCGCGTGCCCGTGACGAGCGGCGTGCGACGCGCGAACAACCGCTTGGCGGCGCGACCGTGACGGGCCATCTCGAGCACGTGCGGATCGTCGGCGTTGACGACCGCCCAGTCGACGGCGTCCTGGTTCTCGAAGATGCGGGCCTTGGCGGCCGCATACGCCTCAACGCTGGGGTGGCGATCGAGGTGATCGGGCGAAAAATTCAACATCACCGCGATCCACGGATGAAACGTCTCGATCTGCTCGAGTTGAAAACTGCTCGTTTCGACAACGTGCAGCGTCTCCGGCGTGGACCGTCCTACCTGGGCGCTCAGGGGCGAGCCAATGTTGCCGCCAACCGTCACCGGGAAACCGCCGGCTTCGAGCATCCGTCCGGTGAGTTCCGTGGTGGTCGACTTGCCCTTCGTGCCGGTAATCGCAATCACCCGTCCGCGCAGCCAGCGCGATGCAAGCTCCACCTCGCCGATCACGGGCACGCCGTGCGCGCGGGCGGCGGCAACGGCCTCCAGCGTGGGCGGGACGCCGGGGCTCAGCACCACGAGATCCGCCGTCGTGAACGTCTCCGTCACGTGACCGCCCAGTTCGAGTTCGACACCGAGACGCGTCAGCGGTTCGATGTCGGCCACCTCGCGGCTCGCCTCGGACAGGACGACGCGGGCGCCCCGGCGGGCGAGAAGCTCCGCCGCCGCCTTTCCGCTGCGCGCCGCTCCGGCCACCGTCACCCGTTTACCCTCCACCGAGAACGCCATCAGCGCAACTTCAATGTCGTCAGACTGAACAACGCAAAGATGATGGCGACAATGACAAACCGCGTGATGACTTTCGGCTCGCTCCATCCCATCAATTCGAAATGGTGATGAAGCGGAGCCATCTTGAACACGCGCTGGCCCGTGAGCTTGAAGGATGCGACCTGGATGACGACGGACAGCGCCTCGAGCGCGAACACGCCTCCGACGATCACCAGCAGCATTTCCTGTTTGATCAGAATCGCGACCGTTCCGAGGGCCGCGCCAAGGGCGAGGGACCCCACATCGCCCATGAAGATCTCGGCGGGGTACGAGTTGTACCAGAGGAATCCGAGCGACGCGCCCACAAGCGATCCGCAGAAGATCGTCAGCTCCGACACCGCCGAGAAGTGCTCGAGCAGCAGATACTGCGCGAACTCCCGGTGTCCGACGATGTAGGTGAGCGCGGTGTACGCGGCGGCGGCGATCGCGAAGGTGCTGATGGCGAGACCATCGAGACCATCCGTCAGATTGACGGCGTTCGACCACCAACTCAGCAGGATCATCGTGAGCGGGACGTACCACCAGCCGAGATCGGGATTGAAGGCCTTGAAGAACGGGAGACCGAGGCGGGTGCTGTAGAGATTGTGACGCCGGAGCCAGAGCAGGACGATCCCGACCGCCATCCCGATGAGCAGCTGCAGACCCATCTTGTAGCGTGGCAGGAGGCCGTGATGATCGCGGCGGACAATCTTCAGGTAGTCGTCCAGAAAGCCGACACCGCCAAACAGGATGGTGGTCACGACGGCGATCCACACGTACTCGTTGGTCAGGTTGGCCCAGAGCAACGTCGGCACGACCGCCGCGGTCAGAATGAGCAGTCCCCCCATGGTCGGCGTCCCGGCCTTGGGCTGGTGCGACGCGGGACCCTCCTGACGTATCACCTGACCGACCTGGAACTCCCGCAACTTGCGGATGAACCATGGACCGAGCACGAGACTGGTCGCGAGCGCCGAGAGGCTCGCCGCCGCCGTGCGGAACGTCACGTACCGCATCACGTTGAGAGCGGAGAGCCACTGGTGCTGCGCCGAGAGCGGGTACAGCAGCTGATAGAGCAGGTGATAGAACATCGCGCTTAGAGCACACTGGCGTTGCTGCGACGGCGGCTGAGCGCGTCCTGCGCGACCGCCACATCATCGAACGGAAGCGCCTCGCTTCCGATCACCTGATACTTTTCATGGCCCTTCCCGGCGATGAGCACGACGTCACCGGGACCCGCAAGGTCGATGGCGGTTGAAATCGCGGTTCGTCGATCGACGATCGACAGGAGCCGCTGTGCACTGTCACGACGCGTGTCGGCCGTGATGCCACGTCGAATCTCCTCGATGATCCGGTCGGGATCCTCGCTCCGCGGATTGTCAGACGTGATGAGGATGAGATCGCTCAGCCGTCCCGCCACGGCCCCCATGAGCGGGCGCTTGGTCCGATCGCGGTCGCCGCCGCAGCCGAACACCGTGATCAGCCGGCCCCGGGTCAGCGAACTTGCGGTCTCGAGCAGATTCCGCAACGCGTCATCGGTATGGGCATAGTCCACGACGACGGTGAAGTCGTCTTTCTGGCTGGACACGACCTGAAAACGACCGGGGACGCCGGCAAGCGCCGTGACTCCTCGTTCGATGGCGTCGAACGACACGCCGAGCGCCGTCGCCGTCGACACAGCCGCGAGAATGTTGTACACGTTCGCCCGCCCCACGAGCGATGAACG
>JBGOTP010000061.1:0-18640 GCA_041476545.1 Vicinamibacteria bacterium
CTTCCGCCACTTCCACGAGCCGCATGCCGAGCAACGTGACCATCGGCGGCGCGGGTAGCGTGCCCGCCATCATCTGCTGAAAGAATTCGAGTCCGCCAAGTCGGCGCCGGATTTCGGACGTGGCGTGTGCGATCGTTTCGTTGTTGGCCATTGGGCGTAGTTTCATGCACGACTTCAAGGTTTCTCTGTGCGCGTTACGGCCGGGGTGATCGTGGGCTCCAGCTCCTCGCGGAGGACGCGATAGAGAATCTTGCCGACCGCGCTCATGGGCAGCGTACCCCGAATCTCGATGTGACGTGGCACCTTGTATTCAGCGAGATTCGCCTGGCAGTGGGCCAGTAAGTCGCCGGTCGTCGCCGACATCCCGTCGCGCAGCACGACCGACGCCCGCACGACCTCTCCGTGGTAGGCGTCCGGCACACCGATAACCGCTGCCAGCCGCACCGCGGGGTGCATGTACAGGACGCCCTCGACGTCGGACGGATACACGTTGAAACCATCGACGATGATCAAATCCTTCTTCCGTTGAACGATGCTCGTGAAGCCGTCCGCATCCATCGTCGCGATGTCACCGGTGTAAAACCAGATGCGGCCGTCTTTGTCTGTGCGCAGGACGCGCGCGCTCTCCTCGGGCTTCTGCCAGTAGCCCCTCATGACCTGCGGTCCGCAAATGCACAGCTCGCCGGCTTCGCCGATCGGCATCTCGCGCATGCCGGTCTCGACGTCGACGATTTTCATGTCGGTGTCGGGGAACGGCAATCCGACGGTCCCCGGTTTGCGACGCGCGAAATGCGGCGTGGAGTGCGTCGTCGGGGACGTTTCCGACAGGCCGTAGCCTTCGTTGAGCGATCGGCCAGTGCGTTGCTCGAACTCTTCGATGACCTCCACCGGGCAGGGGGCGCCGCCGGTGTTGAACGTGCGCACCTGGTCGAGGCCGTACTCGTGCATGCGCGGATGACCGAGCAGCGACACGAAGATGGTCGGCACGGCCGGGAAGTACGTGGGGCGATAGTCGCGGATGGCCGTGAGCACCTGCTCCACGTCGTACTTGGGGATGATGACCTGAAGGCCGGCGTTCCAGATAGCCGACATCATGCCGACGGTGAACGCGTAGATGTGAAAGTAGGGCAGCACGAGGACGTAGCGCGCTGCGCCGCGCTCGGGCACCCGGAACGTCCACGCCTCGGTCTGGACGACGTTCGCGAAAATGCTGCCGTGCGTGAGCATGGCGCCCTTGGGGGTTCCGGTCGTGCCGCCGGTGTACTGGAGCACGGCGACATCCTCCGGCGCGATCATCACGCGTGGCAGCGTCGGCCGGCCGGCCTCTCGCAGGAGATCGGTCAGCGACACGGTGCCATCGATGTTTGGAGGCGGGGCCGCCGCCGCCGAGTACTCGGCGAGGGAGGTCACGATGATCCGTTCAAGCTTCATCTCGTCGCGGATGCCGAGCGCGATCGGCGCGAGGCTGTCGAGGGTGACGAGCATGCGGATGCCGGAATCCCTGGCGACGGTCAGGACTTCGCGGGCCGTGTAGATGGGATTCAGGTTGACGATGATGGCGCCGAGTCGCAGTATCGCGAACGCCGCGATGATGTACTGCGGCGAGTTGGGCAGCATGATGCCGATGCGGTCGCCCTTGACGATGCCAGATTGCGCGAAATCGGCCGCGAGCATGTCGACGCGCTGTTTGATCTGCGCGTAGGTGAGCTCGGCGCCCAGGAAGATCGTCGCCGTCTTGTCGGGCAGGTCGACGGTCGCGGAGGCGAGGATTTCGTAGAGCGGCTTTCCGGGGTAGGTCATGTGCGGCCTGACCCAGTAGTCGTAGTGCGTCAGCCAGGGACGCGCGGCGTAAGGGGAATCGCTCACGCGATCGTCCTGCCTCCGTCGACCACGATCACCTGACCTGTGATGTAGTTCGAGGCGTCGCTCGCAAGAAAGACGGCGACGCCCTTGAGTTCGCCGGCCTGGCCCACGCGTGGAATCGGGCAGGTGGCCTTGATGGCGGCCTCGGCCTGGGGGATCACCGCATCCGTAAGGCGTGAAGGGAAAAAGCCGGGGGCAATCGCATTGACCCGAATGCCGCGGCGCCCCCAGGAGCCGGCGAGTTCCCGCGTCAGGCCCATCAACCCGGCCTTGCTGGCGGCGTAGCCGGCGTAGTGCGGGCCGTTCACCGACGTGTGGAGTCCCGCGATTGACGCGACGTTGATGATGCGTCCGTACTCCCGCTTGAGCATTTCCCGTCCGGCCGCCTGCGAGAAGAGAAATGCCCCAGTCAGGTTCGCCTCGATGACCTTGTGCCACTTGTCGAGCGGCATGGTTTCCGGGGCTTCGCCCCAGCTGATGCCGGCGTTGTTGACCAGGATGTCGACCTGGCCGAACGCCGCGACAGTCTGGCCGACGACCGCCTGGACGTCTTCGGGCTTGCACACGTCGCACAGCGCGCCCTCGACGGAGACGCCCTTCGACCGGAGATCATGAACGGCCGGGGTGAGCCATTCGTCGCGCCGGGCGCAGAGCATCAGCCGGGCGCCGGCCTCGGCCAGCCCCTCGGCAATTTCCAGCCCGAGGCCGCGCGACCCACCGGTCACGATCGCGACGCGACCGCTCAAATCGAACAATTGGTTGATAGTTGGCACGTTGGCAGGCTTATACTTGCTCACTCAACGGCTGTCAATACAGGGGGCGACGGTAGCTGTCGGCTTTCAGCTCTCAGCTTTCAGAACTTGCCGGGAGCGAGACGAGCCTGATAGCCGACAGCTGAAAGCTGAAAGCTTCCCCATATGCCCACTCAACAGACGATCACCGGCGGCCAGTTTCTCACGAGCAGCATCGGACCGGGTGACATCTTTACGCCTGAGGATCTGACCGAGGAGCAGCGCATGTTCGGCCGGACGGCGGCCGAGTTCATGCGCGGCGAGGTGCTGCCGCACGAGGCGCGCCTGTGGTCGCACGACTGGGACTTCACGCGCGCCCTCCTGCGGAAGGCGGCGGCGCTGGATCTGCTCCGGCTGGAAATTCCGGAGGCGCACGGCGGTCTCGGCCTCGACAAAATCAGCTCCGCGTACGTGGGCGAGCAGATTGCGGTCAATCCCTCATTTGCCGGTTCGCTCGGCGCACACACCTCGATTGGCACGCTGCCGCTCGTGTACTTCGGCACCGAGGCGCAGAAGGCCAGGTATCTTCCGCGCCTCGCGAGCGGCGAACTGGTCGCGGCGTACGCGCTCACCGAGCCGGGGTCTGGATCCGATGCCCTCGCCGCGAAGACAACGGCGGTGCTGAGCGCGGACGGGCGCCACTACGTACTCAATGGGTCGAAGATGTGGATCACGAACGGCGGCTTTGCCGATCTGTTCACGATTTTCGCCAAGGTCAACGGGGAGCAGTTCACGGCGTTTCTGGTCGAGCGGGGCATGGGGGTCGTGAGCGGATCGGACGAGAAGAAGCTCGGGCTCGACGGATCGTCGACGACGGCGCTGATGCTCGACAACGTGAGGGTACCGGTCGACAACGTCCTCGGTGTCATCGGCGAGGGGCACAAGGTTGCGTTCAATATTCTGAATCTGGGGCGCGTCAAGCTCGGCACGCGCAACATGGCTGGTTCCAAGCAGGCGCTGGCGAACGCCACCAAGTACGCGAAGGAACGGCGCCAGTTCGGCAGGGCGATTGCCGAATTCGGACTCATCCGGCAGAAGCTCGCCGAGATGTCGGTGCGTTGTTACGTGGGCGACGCGATGGTCTACCGCGCGCTCGGCGACGTCGACCGGGCGCTCGAGTCGGTGGGACAGACCGACAGTGCCGGCGTCCTCAAGACGATCGAACACTTTGCCGTTGAATGTTCCGTCAACAAGGTCTTCACGAGCGAAGCGCTCGCGTACTGCGTGGACGAAGCGGTGCAGGTGTTCGGCGGGAATGGGTACTCGCGCGAGTTCCCGGTCGAGCGCGCGTACCGCGACGCCCGCATTACCCGCATCTACGAAGGCACGAACGAAATCAACCGGCTGATCATTCCGACGAGGTTGCTCAAGCAGGGGTCGCTCGGTTCACAAGGTTCACAGGGTTCACAAGGTTCACAGGGTTCACCGGGTTCACAGGGTTCGGCGTCGCTCGGAGCTGAGCAGACCCTCCTCGTGCAGGCGAAGCGGTTGGCCGTGTCCCTGCTTGCCGAGTCGGCGGCGGCGTACGGCGACCAACTCAAACAGGAACAGGAAATCCTCGGGCACTGCGCCGACGTCATCATCGATGTCTACGCGATGGAGAGCGCCCTCGCACGCACGGAAAAACTCGTGGTGAGGCACGGAACGGAAGCGGGCGGCGTGGCGGTGGATATCACGCGCGTCTTCGCGAGCGACGCCGCCGATCGGATGACGCACGCGTCGCGCCAGGTGCTGCGGGCACTGGCCGGCCGCGGCCAGGGGACCACGCTTGCCGGTGAGATGGCCCCGCTCGTCACCTTCGCCGGCGTCGATGCCGTGGCCGCGCGGCGCCGCATCGCCGACGCGGTGGTGGCCGCGGGGAAGCACCCGTTCTAAGGAGCGCGTTGCGAGACTAGAGCCAAGGGCTACGCAGGGCTAAGGGCTGACCGTGGCGAAATCGGTCGGTAAACCCGTGCCGAGCCCTCAGCCCTTGACCCCTGAGCCCTGATCGCTGATTGCTGAGGCCCATATGCCCGATCGCGCCGTCTACGCGCTCGTCGTCCTCTTCGCCATCAACCTGATGAATTTCTTCGACCGCCAGATTCTCGGGGGCGTGGGCGAAGGCGTTCGTCGCGAGCTCCTCCTGAGTGATACGGCGCTCGGGCTGCTCGGCACCGTCTTCACCTTGCTGTACGCCGTCGTCGGACTGCCGCTCGGGCGGTTGTCGGACAAGACGGAGCGACGTCGGATTCTCTCGGCAGGCGTGTTTGTCTGGAGTCTGCTCACGGCGATGTCGGGGATGGCCCGCAGTTTCTCGCAGCTCATCGTGGCGCGACTTGGGGTCGGTGTTGGCGAAGCCACGTGTTCGCCCGCGTCCACCTCGCTCCTCGGCGATCTGTTTCCGCCGCGCTCGCGCGCCAGGGCGATGGCCATCTGGATGCTCGGCCTTCCCATTGGGCTCGGCCTCGCCAATGGGATGGGCGGATGGATTCTCCAGCACTGGGGCTGGCGCCGGGCGTTCTATGTGGCGGCGGCCCCGGGGCTGCTCTGTGCGGTGGGCGCGCTCTGGATCCGCGAGCCAGCGCGCGGAATGGCCGAGACGCACGCGGTCGGGTCGCGTCGCCGTCCCGGATCGCCGTTCCGCCTCGTGCTCTCGATTCCGACGATGTGGTGGGTCATCGCGTCGGGCGCGCTCCACAATTTCAACATGTACGCACTCGGCGCGTTCGTGGTGCCCTTTCTCATCCGCTTTCACCGCATGAATTTCCAGGACGCCGGCTGGATTGCCGCGGGCGTGTACGGGTTCTCAGGTATGGCCGGCCTCGTCGGCGGCGGCGTGCTCGCCGACCGGTTGTACCGCAAGCGCGTGGACGGCCGTCTGCTCGTGGCCACCGTGTCGATTGTGATCTGCGCCCCCTTCATGTTCCTGGGTCTCATGCGGCCGCGGGGCGACGTCTGGGGATTTGCGCTGCTGATGGGCACGGGCTGCGGCGTCATGTATGCGTACTACGCAACGGTCTACTCAACCATTCAAGACGTGGTCGAGCCGTCGCTGCGAGGCACCGCGATGGCGCTCTACTTTTGCGCGATGTATCTGCTCGGCGCCTCGCTCGGACCGGTTGGGACGGGACTCTTCAGCGACTACTTCACCTTCCAGGCGGCGAGTGCCGCCGGGGCGGTCACGCCGCTGCCCTTTTCCGCGATCATGGCCGCGGAACTACGGAGTCTGGTCGGCAACGCGAAAGGTTTCAACCTCGCGGCGCTCGAGCCGTTCCGGGCGCAAGGGCTCCATACCGCGATGTACATCGTGCCCGTCCTGGCCACGGTCCTGGCTTTGGTCCTCTTCGCGGCCTCGCGGACGGTGACTGGCGACGTTGAGCGCCTTCAGAAGTGGATGCGGACCCCCGAACATCCAATGCGCTGAATTCCGCCAAGAAATCTGCTCCCGACCCCCGTTTTGGAATTGCTATGGGAGACCTCCCCCGCTACGCTGGGTCAGTGGTGGGGAACGCGGTCCCAGTTGGGACGAATTAGCGAGGAAGCGCGCTCGGTGGACCCGATCGAGGAGAGAGGCCGAACTCTCGAGGGAGATCGGCAAGGATCCAAGATACCGGATTCGGAAGGGCACGATTCCCGGTCTGCTGGTTTTGCCGTTGACTCGGCGGGGCCTGGACGGTAATCTCAGGCGATTTTCGTCTTCAAACAGCGTGAGCGGAGGAGTACCTATGACACGCAGGAACGTCTGGTTAGGGATTTGTCTAACGTTGGGGTGCCTGTTGGCGCTGCCGACGGCTGCGCGTGCGCAGAGTTCGATCGCGGGAACCGTCAAGGACACGTCGGGCGCCGTGCTGCCCGGAGTGACGGTGGAAGTTTCGAGTCCGGCCTTGATCGAGGGAACGAAGGCGGCCACGACTGACGGCAGTGGCGCGTTTCGCATCGTCGACCTGCGTCCCGGCATGTACACGGTGAAGTTCACCCTGACCGGTTTCGCCACAGTGGAGCGCGCGGCGTTCCAGTTGCTGTCGGACTTCAACGCGAGAATCGACGCCGAGTTGAAAGTCGGCGCGCTCGCCGAAACGATTACCGTGACGGGCGCGGCCCCGATCGTCGACGTCCAGAGCGCCGCCAAAGTGGCCGTGCTCGACCGCGACGCCATCGACAACATCCCCACCGGCAAGACCATCCAGGCCCTCGGACAGCTGATTGTCGGCGTGGCCCTCAATGCGCCCGACGTGGGCGGATCCGCCGGCGCGATGCAGACCTACATGTCGCTGCACGGCACCACGGTGAATTCCAATAACAACACCGTCATGGTGGACGGGATGGTCATCAACGGCCTCATGCTGAACGGCGCCGTGCAGACCTACACCAACGACGCGGACTTCCAGGAAATGACGTACCAGACCGCCGGCATCGACGCCTCGCGCTCTGGCGGCGGCATTGCCTTGAACATGGTGCCGAAAGAAGGCGGCAACCGCTTCAGCGGCGCCGCGACAGGGCTGTATCGTCCGGCCGCGCTGTCGGCGTCGAATTACTCCGACCGCTTTATTACGTGGGGCCTCCCGAAGCAGCGCAATCCCCAGAAGGACCCGGCAACTGGTCCATTCACCGGGGCTCCGGCGATCAACGCCATCAAGCGCATCTCGGACGTCAACGGATCTGAAGGCGGACCCATCAAAAAGGACAAGCTCTGGTTCTTCGTATCGGGCCGCGACTTCCAGCCCATCAACAAGGTTCCCAACACGTTCCTGGACGACGGCACCCAGGGTATCGACGACAACTACATCCGCCAGGCCCTGGTCCGGCTCACCTATCAGCTGAGCCCGAAGCACAAGCTCGGGGCGTATTACGAGCGCGTCTTCAAGTGGCGCGGTCACGACCTCCAACCGTTCAACGATCCGGAAACCGTCGGGATCGTCTGGACGTCGCCCAACTACAGCACGATGGCGGTGAAGTACACCGGGACGATCAGCAGCAAGCTGCTCGTCGAAGGCGGCTTTTCGCAGAACGCGGAGTACTATCGCAACCTGTTTGAGCCCGGCATTCAACAGACTCGCCCGAGTACCTCCACGATCTTCAACGTCCCTGGCTCACCGATCTTCAACGCCAGCCTCGCGGCTGACCCGCAAACAGGCACGTGGTACTCGATGGCCAACCACTCAACGCCCGTGGGCGGATCGGGCGTCGCGGCGGCCGGCACGGTATCGCAGTTCCCGTTGAGCCAGGTGTGGCAGGGATCGGCGTCGTACGTCACCGGCGCCCACCACGCAAAGGCGGGCTTCTCGCTGAGGGTGGGCAAGTTCCAGCACGGCGGCGACAACAACGCCGACCTCACGCAGTCCTATCCCACATTCAATCGCGTCGCGGCCGACTTTACCCTGTCCGACGGCACGACCGTCAAGGGCAACTACAACATCTACTTCCCGCAGTCGAACCTCACCGCGGCCCAATTCGCCGGGCTGTTCCCGACGGTAGACCCGGTGACCGGCCTTGCCATCGCGGCCAACGTGGCGCTCTTCACGAACGGGCGCGCCGCGGGACCGTGCAGCATCGGCACGCCGACCGCCACGGTGGCATCGCAGTCCACGTGCACCACGGCCATCCGCAACTCGCCGCGTCTCTATCAGGAAACCCTGAATCATGATGCCGGCGTGTTCCTTCAGGACTCCTACACGATGAAGCGGTTGACCGTCAACGCCGGCCTTCGGTACGAGTTGCTCGATTCGCAGATCGACAATATCACGGCCGCCGCGGGCCGCTTCGTCCCGGCGCGGGCCACGACGCCCGATAAGCTGCCACAAGGGGGGAAGAACATCCCGAACTGGAAGGACTGGGCGCCGCGACTGCAACTGGTCTACGACCTGCGCGGCGATTCGAAGACCGCCATCAAGTACTCGATCAACCGGTACAACGAATCGATCACACTTGACACGGCCCAGGCCTTCAACCCGATCGTCTTCACGACCAATTCGCGCAACTGGACCGACCTGAACGGCGACGACATCGTCCAGGGCGGGGTCACCTACGACGCGGCCGGCACCCGTATCTTCTGCACCTACCTGACGCCGGGATGCGAAATCAACCTCAGCGGTCTGGCTGGGATTACGCAGACCGGGCTCGACCCGCAGTTCGGCCTGCTTCAGTCGGCCGGAACGTACACGCAGTTCCCGCGCCAGTACCACATCGAACAGGGCATCGAGGTGCAGCACGCGCTGCTGCCGCGCCTGTCGCTCACCGGCACCTACTACCACGGCGTGTACCACAACTTCACGCAGTCCATCAACTGGAACCGGAGGGATCTCGCCTCCACCATGGGCACCGCGAACGCGCAATATGCCCCCGTCACGATTTACAATCCGATTGACGGAACACCGTACCTCTACTACAACGCGGTCGCGACCATCACCACCAACACCCACACGCAGCAGGACACCAAGCGAACCCAGACCTACGATTCGTGGACGGGCGAGGTTCGCTTGCGGCCCTACGCCGGGGCGCAGTTGACGGGCGGCGTCGACTTCGAGCGCACGCTCAACAACACCTGCAACAGCTCGCAGACCCGAACGGCTGCGGGGGATGCAACCGCGATCGCGGCCGGGACGTCGACGTGGCAGACCACGGAGGCCGAGGGCAGCGCGGCTGTCATCGATCCGAACACGCTCCGTTTCTGCAACGACAAAAACCTGGTTCCGTGGAGCGGACTGCTCGGCGGGAACGCCGCGCTGACCACCGCCACCACCTTACTGGTGAATGGCGTTCAGGTTGGCGCCCTGCCGAGGCAGGGGAAGGCGTTCACGAAGACCTTCAAGGTCTCCGGATCCTTCCCGACCATCTTCGGCATGAACCTGGGCTTCTCCTATCAGAACGTGCCGCCGAGCGGCGGGTTCAGCGCGAACAGCAATCTCACTCCGACCTACCGGTACGGCACGGCGTTCAAGTATCCGGATGGCACCAACGCCTTCACGTCGCTCACAAAGTCGACCGCTCTCACGGCTTGCCCAACCACCTATGGCTGCGTGCCAGGCGGCGCGACCACGGTGGCGAACCTGTCCAGCGGAGCAACCGGCACCGTGATCGGGAACATGGATGCCAACGGCTTTGCCGACGAGCGTATCGTGCAGCTCGACTTGAAGCTGTCCAAGAACTTCAGGTTCGGTAAGGTCAGCATTCAGCCGCAGATTGAAGCGTTCAACGTGCTGAACGTGGACGAGGTCCGCGGCCGACTCTCCAGCGAGTACGCAGCTGCGGCGGGCACCTACCTGGTGCCGAGCAACGTGCTCCAGGGCCGGATCATCGGATTCGGCGCCAACATCAAGTGGTAAGACACGCGTAGGGCCCGGGCGAAAGCTCGGACCATCCCGGCGCTCTCGACGACAGGCCCGACCGCGAAGGCGGTCGGGCCTTTTTCGTCTCTCCAGCCAGTTGGATCGTTCGAAGGGCCTTTGCGTCGGGGGAACTGGTTTTGTGGTTGACTCCGCCAGGATGTGGGGTTAGCCTCACGACGACTATTCATATCGGGTTTCTCGTTTCTTCTCGGGACTTTCCTAATTCGTCGTATTTCCTTTGACGCACTCATGTCTGGCCGGCGACTTGAGTTTTCTCCAGCTCTTGTTCGATGGACGAGAGGTTGAACCAAGGTGACTAGCGAAGGAGTACCTATGACACGAAGGAGAGTCGGGTTGGCGGCAGGTTTCGCGTTGGGATGCCTGTTGGCATGGCCAGCGGCCGCGCGCGCGCAGAGTTCCATCGGTGGAACGGTCAAGGACTCGTCGGGCGGCGTACTGCCAGGCGTGACGGTTGAAGTGTCGAGTCCTGCCTTGATTGAAGGAACGAAGGCGGCCACGACGGACGGCGGTGGTACATACCGCATCGTCGATCTGCGTCCCGGTATGTACACGGTGAAGTTCACGCTGACGGGCTTTGCCACCGTCGAGCGCGCCGCGTTCCAGTTGCTGTCGGACTTCAACGCGAGAATCGACGCCGAGCTGAAGGTCGGCGCCCTGGAAGAGACCATTACGGTTACAGGTGCGGCGCCGATCGTGGACGTCACGAGCGCGGCCAAGGTGGCGGTGCTGGACCGTGACGCGCTCGACAACGTACCGACCGGCAAGACCATCCCCGGTCTCGGGCAGTTGATTGTCGGCGTGTCGCTGAGCTCGCCGGACGTTGGTGGGTCGGCCGGCGCGATGAACACCTACATGTCCATACGCGGTGGCACCGTGGGGTCCCAGAACAACACCATCATGGTGGACGGCATGGTGATCAACGGCCTGCAGGGCGACGGCTCGGTGCAGACCTACACGAACGACGGCGACTTTCAGGAAATGTCGTACCAGACGGCCGGCATCGGCGCCGAGCGGTCGGGTGGCGGCGTCACCGTGAACCTGATTCCAAAAGAAGGCGGCAACCGCTTCAGCGGCTCCTCGAGCGCGCTCTATCGCCCCGGCCAGTTGCAGGCGCTGAACTACTCGGATCGCTTCAAGCTATGGGGACTGCCCGTCGACAAGGACGGGAAGCCGGCCATCAACAGGATCAAGCGCATCTCGGATTTGAACGTCGCGGAAGGCGGGCCGATCAAGAAGGACACGCTGTGGTTCTTCGTGTCGGGCCGCGACTTCCAGCCGATCAATACAGTGCCGAACACGTTCGTTGACAACGGCAGCCAGGGACTCGACGATAACTACATCCGCAACACGCTCGTTCGCCTCACCTACCAGGCGAGTTCGCGGCACAAGGTTTCCGCGTACTACGAGCGTGTCTTCAAGTGGCGCGGCCACGACATGAATGCGTACGACGACCCGGAGACGGCCGCCCGCGTCTGGACGTCGCCGAACTATTCGACGGGTTCGGTCAAGTACACCGGGACCATCAGCAACCACCTGCTCGTCGAGGGCGGCTATTCGCAGAATCTGGAGTTCTATCGCACGAGCCTGAGCCCTGGAGTCGCCAAGGTCCGCGGCACGCCGGAGTGGTATGCCACGGTGTCGCGGCTCGGGACGGGGTTCGGCAGAACGACCGCGATCGAAGAATCCGCCATGCGGTATCCGCTGAGCAAGACGTGGGTCGCATCGGCGTCCTACGTGACCGGCGCGCACCATGTAAAGGCCGGCCTGTCGCTCCACCAGGGGCCGTTCCACAACGGCACGGACGGCAACGCCGACCTGCAGCAGGTGTATCCCTCGGCCGCGCGCAACGGCTACGAAACCACGATGCCGAGTACGCTGCTGTACGACACGAACCCGGCGCTCTTTGCGACGCTGTTTCCGAGTTACGCCACAGGCGCGCCCTGCAACACGAGCACCGGAACCTCGACCTGCTCGGTGACCATCCGCAATAATCCGCGCCTGTACACGGATACCTTGAACCAGGATCTTGGCATTTATGCCCAGGACTCCTTCACGCTCAAACGGTTGACTCTGAATGGCGGTCTCCGCTGGGAGCACCTCCGGTCGGAGGTCTCGCCGTCGAGCTCGCCCCTGGGGCGCTTCGTACCTCAGCGCGATGTCACGGTCACGAAACCTGACATCCCAAACTGGAAGGACTGGGCGCCGCGCTTCCAAATGGTGTTCGACGTGTTCGGCAACTCGAAGACGGCGGTGAAGTACTCGGCGAACCGCTACAACGAGGCGCAGACGACGAGCCTTGCGGACTCGTTCAATCCGAATCAGATCTTGACGGCAACTTCCTCGCGGAATTGGACCGACCTCAACCGCGACGACATCGCCCAGGGACAGCGCACGTTCAACGCGGACGGCACGTTCACCGACTGCGTGTATCTGACGGCTGGCTGCGAAATCAACCTGAGTGGGACAGCCAGCCAGACGAAGCTGTCCGACACCTTCGGCGCGCTGACCGACCCGGGTGTCTACGGCGGCTTCAGGCGCCGCTACCGGATCGAGCAGGGTGTGGAAATCCAGCACGCGCTCCTGCCGCGTCTGTCGCTGACCGGCACGTACTATCACGGGTGGAGCGGGAACCTCACGAAAGTCGTGAATCGCGCGCGGACTGACGACGGCACGGCCGGCACGCAGTATCGACCGGTGGCGCTGTTCAGTCCGATCGACGGCACGCCGTACCTGTACTACAACAACATCGTGACGCTCGCGACCGACAACCTGACGTACGTCGAGCCGAAGAAGAAGTCGGTGTACGACACGTATACGGCCGAAATGCAGATGCGGCCGTATGCCGGCGCGCAGCTGTCGGGCGGTCTCGAGATGACGCGCGTGCTGAACAAGGACTGCGGCACGTCGGCCTTCAAGGCGGACGGCGTGACCCCGGCTATCGTGGACCCGAACGAAGCGCGGTTCTGCGACGACCGGAACCTGGTCGCCTTCGCGGGTGGGCCGCGCATCGGCAAACCCTACACGAAGAACTTCAAGATGTCGGGCGCGTTCCCGGTCTTCTTGGGCATCAACCTGGGACTCTCGTATCAGAATATCGATTCGGGCGGCGTGGACCCGACGTTCCGATACGGGACCGCGTTCACGTATCTCACCGGATCGACCAACAACATTCTCGGCAAGTCGACAGCCTTCCCCGCGTGCCCGACCACGTACGGTTGCGTTCCGGGTTCAGTCACGGTGCCGTCGAATTGGGTCGGGGGTTCATCAGGCACGCTCGTCAACAAGCTCGTACCAGTGGGCACGGTCGCCGAGGAGCGGATTGCCCAGCTCGACCTCAAGGCGTCGAGAAACTTCCGGTTCGGGCGCATCAGCATCCAGCCGGCGTTCGAGGCGTTCAACCTGCTTAACATCGACCAGATCCGTAGCCGTCTCACCGCGACCGGCGCGGGTTCCGGGGAGATTGCCAACGCGAGCGGCACCTACCTCCAGCCGAACAACATGCTCCAGGGCCGTATCATCGGCTTTGGCGCCAACATCAAGTGGTAAGACACTCGTAGTAAGTCACTCGTAGGCCCGAGCTTCGGCTCGGGTCTACGGGACACTGCGACCGTGGGCTCCCGCGAACCGGAAGGGACTGGCGGCCGGGACGACTCGGGGCCGCGCCGCGATGAACATCACGCGGAAACGCGCGGCTTGTGGTGGCTCACGACTGACGGTACCTCGTGGCGCTCGCCATGCCTCCACTTCGCGCACCGGGAAATTGGCCTCGGGCTCGCGATACTGCCGCTGGCCGTGGCGACTATTGCTGATTTCATCACCGTGTAGACAACGGAGGAGACGGAGCGAACGGTTCGAACATGACCTCCGTTGCTCCGTTCCTCCGTGTGAAACCGTTGCCTCCGCCATCTCCGTTCGCTACACGCTTGTGGAAACCGCTGCCACGGTTCGTTTCGACGACGCAGTGCCGGGACCGTTGCGCACGCGAACCGTTGCCGGCGATGGGATCCCGACGGCATGACGCCATCGGTCCATGGCGCCACTGTCTGCGACGGCGTGCGGCGTGTGTAACTACGGCCGTTTCCGAGTCTGCTGCTGCGCCTGCAGGGTCATGTCGAGATTCCTGCGAGCTTCCGCAAAATCCGGTTTCAGCCGCAGCGCTTCCTGAAATTCCCGGATCGCGTTGTCGAAGTTGCCCGTCGAGCCAAGAGCGATGCCGAGGTTGTTATGTGCCTCAACCGATGTCGGCTCGATGGCGATCGCCGCGCGGAATTCCGCGATCGCGTCTGGAATCATCCGCTCTTCGAGCAGCAGACTCCCCAGATCGTAGTGAGCGGACGCGTCGCGAGGATCGAGCTGCACGGCTCGCCGCAGGTGCGCCAGGCCCTCATCGGTCCGTCCCGCCGACGCGAGCGTGTCCCCGAGGTTCCTGTGTGCCTTCGCGGAGGCCGGATCGAACCGTGCCGCCTGCTCGAATTCCGCGATCGCTTCGTCCAGTTTGCCTTCCTCGGCGAGCGCCGCCCCGAGGTTGTTGTGCACGTCCGCCGAACCCGGAATGCCCCGCGCCGCGAGCCGGAAATGGCCCGCGGCTTCGCCCGTCCTGTTCTGGCTGAGCAGTGCGTTCGCGAGGTTGTAGTGCACCTCCGGGAAGCCAGGACGGATGGCCAGCGCCCGCTGGTACGAATCGATGGCGGCATCCACGTGTCCCTGTGCCTGCAGGACCGTAC
This sequence comes from Vicinamibacteria bacterium, assembly GCA_041476545.1. Classification (GTDB taxonomy): domain Bacteria; phylum Acidobacteriota; class Vicinamibacteria; order Vicinamibacterales; family CAVVIG01; genus JBGOTP01. Next base: position 14,704 of record JBGOTP010000061.1, read on the forward strand.
CGATGTTGCTGTACGCGGGCGCATAGTCGGGGCTGATCGCGAGCGCGCGCCGGTAGGACGCGATCGCTTCGTCGTACCGGCCCTCCGACTGCAGCGCCGCTCCCAGATTGTGTTCCGTGACGGTGCGATTCATGTCGGCGGACACGATCGACCAGTTCGTGAATACAACCATTGCGCCAACTGCGACCGCAATGCTGACCCGCCGCCGCGCTCCGCCCGCCGCGCGTGCCGCAACCCTGTGGGGTCCGGCTTCAGGCGGACCATCCCTGCCCGGACTCGAGAACGATCGCGCGAAGGCCGGGAGACCCGCAAGTCCTGTCGCCGCGAAGAGCCACAGAATCGGGACGAGCGGATAGCGGTACCGCGCGTAGATGTAGAACATGACGACGCTCGCGGCGTAGGCGGCGCCCATGGCGACGAGCGGCCAGAGTCTGGCGCGATCCGGCCACGCCAGGAGCAAACCGAAGAGCGCGAGCGGTACCAGCACGCCAAAATGGCCGATGCCCCCCAGCACGCGAAGGGGCGTGGACCACTCCGCGTAGCTCTCTTGGCTTTCCGTATCCAGAATCTCCGTGGCGTTCCAGAGGAGCACCGTCTTGCGCAGCTGCAGCTTCAGCCACGCGACCGGGTGCGATTCCGCAAACGCCAGTGCCTGTTCGGTCCAGTAGCCGGACACTTCACCCGGCGTCAACCGCCGGCCCCGTGCCTGTTCCGCAATATCGACCGCATCCTGCCGCTCGTACTGCGGGTCGCCCCGTCCGGCGCGCAGCGACATCGCCGTACCGTCTGCGTGCTCGTTGTTGCCCATGAAGAAGTTCGGACCGAACTGCGACGTGGTCAGGTAGAAGCCTCCGCCGACGCTGTTGTTGCGGATGGCGACGGGGAGGAGGACGATCGCGAGTCCGAGGACAAAGAATGCGGCCCGCCTGAAGGCGGACCCCACGACTGAAAGTGTGGAGTCCGGCTTGAGCCGGACCCTGCTAGGCCTATCGTCGACCGGCCCGATCCGCTTGGCGATCCAGGTGCCGGCCAGCGCCCATGTCAGGATCACCGCCACGAAGACCAGCGCGTTTTCTCGCGTCAGACTGAGCCCACCCGTGGCCAAGCCAAGCCAGAGCCAGGATCGCGGCCGGCGCGGATCCTCGATCACGCCGACCGACAGCCACAGCATCAGGCACATGAAGAACTCGTCGAGCGCCGACTTCTGAAGCAGCCCGTTGAAGAAGATGGCAGGCGCGTACAGGGCGAGCCCAAGACCCGCAATCACGCCCGTCTTCGGCGAGAACAGTCGTCGGGCGGCGAGTCCGAGCAACACGCAGGAGAACGATCCGAGGACCGCCTGGCAGACGCGAATGAGCAGCAGGCTGCGGCCGGCGATGGCGTAGATCGTTCCAAGAAAGTACGGGTACAGCGGCGCCTGGTAAAAGACATCGTGCCCAATCCAGTCGCCGGCGGCGATGCGGCGCGCCCACTCGTCGTACCCGCGCGCATCGCCCATGAGGACGTCGAAGAACGGCGTGCGCCGAATCTGCCACACGTGAAGGAGTCGCACGCTCAACGCCACGGCGAAAATGAGGAGCCCGTGTGTGGCGCGTTTGTCCGACATCAGCCGTATGCTAGCATCGCTTGAAGTGATGCGGATTGCGCCGCTCCTGTTGATTGGTGCGACGGCGTTCGCAGCTCGAGGTGCAACACCGGATGTGTACCGCGGGCTGCCAGGACTGGCGTACGCGCCCCTTGCACAAAGTCCACAGAGTTCACAGAGTCGGGCGAGTCTTCCGGCCGCCGCCCCCGTTACGTTCACCAAGGACATCGCCCCCATCGTCTTCTCGCACTGCGCCCCCTGTCATCGGCCGGACGAGATTGGTCCGTTCAGTCTGCTCACCTACCGTGATGTGCGGCAGCAGGCCACGCAGATGGCGTCAGTCACTGCCAGCCGTCTGATGCCGCCCTGGAAACCGCGGCGCGGGGTGGGCGAGTTCGTGGGAGCGCGCGCCCTCACCGACGAACAGATCGATCTCATTCGGCGATGGGTCACCGAGGGCGCCGTGGAAGGCAATCCCGCCGATCTGCCCGAGCCACCGCGATGGGTGAACGGGTGGCAGTTCGGCACGCCCGATCTGATCGTGACGATGCCGGAGACGTACGTGGTGAGGGGGGATGGCGGCGACGTGTTTCGCACGTTCGTGATCCCGATTCCGACATCGGTTGCGAAGTACGTGAAGGCGATTGAGTTTCGCCCGGGTAACCCCCGCGTCGTGCACCATGCGAACCTCGGCATCGATCGGACACGATCGTCGCGCCGTCTCGATTTGCTCGATCCCGAGCCCGGCTACGTTGGTGGCATGGTGCCCGACGCCGAGTATCCGCCCGGCTACATGCTCGGGTGGACACCGGGGCAGCGCCCCCGTCCGTCTCCTGACGGGATGGCGTGGCGGCTCGAGAGCGGGAGCGATCTCGTTGTGCAGCTCCATCTGCAGCCGGATGGTAGACCCGAGCCGGTGCAGGTGAGCGCGGGATTCTTCTTCACCGACCAACCGCCGGCGCAATCGCCGATTGGGCTGCGGCTTGGCAGCGAGACGATCGAGATCGCGGCGGGCGACAGCAGCTACGCAGTCACCGACCGCTACGTGCTGCCGGTGGATGTGGATCTGCTCGCCGTTCAGCCGCACGCGCACAATCTGGCGCGCCGCATGGAGGCGTTGGCGACACTGCCCGATGGCACGATACGGCCGCTGATTGCGATTGACGACTGGGATTTCCGCTGGCAGGACGTGTATCGCTACATCCGGCCGCTCACGCTGCCGGCAGGCACGATCGTCTCGATGCGATTCACGTACGACAACTCGATCGCCAATCCCCGCAATCCGAGTCAGCCGCCGCGATCCGTGGTGTGGGGACAGAACACGTCGGACGAAATGGGCGATCTGTGGCTGCAGCTGGTCCCGCGCCGCAAGGCCGATGCGGCGGCGCTCGCCGCCGACATCCGTCGCAAGACGCTCGCGGAGGATCTGGCGGCGTACACGAAGGTGATGAATGCCGATCCCGCCAATCCCATCCGGCACGACACCGTGGCCATGCTGCACCTGCAGTCGGGACACATCGACGAGGCGATCGGTCATCTGCGGGAGTCGCTCGGTCTGAACGCCGACTCCGCACCGAGCCACTACAACCTGGGGACGGCGCTTTCGATGCAGCGGAAATTCGACGACGCCCTTGCGGAGTTCCGCGCGGCCGTTCGGATTGATCCCGAGTACGCCGATGCGCACAACAACCTGGGTGCGATGCTGTATCTCCGAGGCCGCTACGCGGAAGCCGTGGACGAATACACCCGCGCCATCGCGATCCGTCCCGATAACGCCGAGGCGCACGACAACCTGGGACGCGTCCTTTCCGTCCTGGGCCGGGAGCCGGAATCCGCTGAGCAGTTCCGTCTGGCGGCGCAGATCCGGCAGCGGATGTAGGGTCTCGTGACGCACGCCGCGCCCTTCGGCAACACCCAGGGCGTCCCAAGCGAGTCGAGGGGCGCCTCCGCTTCGGGCACCGGGAAATTGGTCTCGGGCTTCAGGCGTGGGCCGGCGTCGGGGCCATGGCTCCCGCGAGCCGGTTCGACGACGCGGGAAATCGCACCTTCGCGACCAGTTGGTGCTGTGCGCCAGGTCCGTGACCTGGCGCGGACTTTGGCGCTGCGGTGCAATTTCCCATCTGCCGCCTGAGACGCGTCGCTCACACGGCTCGCGGGAGCAACGGCCCCGACGCCGTCTCCCCGAACCCCCGCCCGTGTCTCGCGTCGGTAGTGGGTCACTTTGTCCTGGCGTGATGGCCGCGCCCGGACGGGCGCTCGGTTCGCCGGCGGATGGGACGACGCGGGGCCACGCCGCGTCGCATTCGCGCGATCAGGTGCCGCTAAAATGACGGCGAGAGGCTGGCGGGCCGC
>JBGOTP010000062.1:0-17872 GCA_041476545.1 Vicinamibacteria bacterium
CCGCCGACAAGCCGCCGCAGATGCGGTTTCCCGCGCCGTCGAACCCGGTTCGCCGGCGCAGCGGTTTCCTGGCCCCGTCGTCGTCAGCGAAACTGATAACGTAGTGTCACGAATTTTCCGTTGCGCTGCCGTCGCCTCACCGGCGCCTGGCGTAGCGGCTGAACGCCTCGCTGTAGCCGGTTTGGAATCCCTGCCGGAACGAACGGCGATACAGCTCGAAGTCGCCGTCGCCGCGCCGAACCCCCCGGTCCGCATCGCGATATTCGTCGTGCCGCGTAAACGAAAAATCGCGGCCGCGACGCGCATCGTTGCGTCCTTGCTGCAGCCCTTCGCGGAAACCGTTGTCGTACGCGCGCCGTTCGAGGTCGCGGGTGTATTCTCCGCCGCGGTATCCGTGCATCGGCACCGCGCAGGCCGGCGTCGCCACCCACACCGCGACGGCAAGCAGCATCGCCGGAACGTATCGAAAGCTCTTCAGCATAAGCGCCTCTGCGGGCTGGATCTTCAAGGGAGATGCCATGTGCGACCGGAGTGTTTTGCGCCAAAAACACGTTGGCTGTGGTCGTGCCGTCCTCGCTGGAGGTCAGGTGGGTCGGGTGGGTCGGGTGGGTCCCTGGTTGCGTGGCAGAGGGCTGACGATCTGTTCATCAAGGTCATCAGCTTTCGCTGAAGGGATTTCCAGCCTTCGAACGCTTCGAGTTGGGCGGGCAGCTTCGGCGCGCGGCGTTTATGGAAGTGGAAGTCAAACAGGTCGGAGCACCTCTGGCCGGCCTCATTCGGTCTACGCGGCTGAAAGTCGGCCCTCAAATCGCAGGCGCTGTTTTGGTGATTGCGTATCTATTAATCCGGCTGGCGTAACGCCTCATGACCGACCTGACCCACCCGACCCACCTGACCTACCCGACCTATTCGGTCCAGACGAGCACCTGCGAGCCGCGGCGGCCGGTCTGGTCGAGGATGAGGCCGGGACCTCGGCGCTCGAGGTCTTCCAGGGTGAGACGGACGCGCTCGTTGTCGAAGTCGATGCCGTTGTCGTTGAAAAACGAGAAATTCCTGGACGGCACCATGCGGAGGAGCCAGAAGGGAATCGACACGTGCACGAGCTTGCCGGCGCGCGTGTCGTACGCGAGCACCCGCAGCGCGTTGAGCTTCGACGCCGACCCTGATGCCGGAATCACCTCGCGGTGCAGCAGCGCCTGGTCGTCTTTTCTGATCTCGATGAGCGGCTGCTGACCTGCGAAGCGCGCGCGCGCCTCCTGGAACTGTTGCGCCGCGTTCTCGGATCCCGTGAACTGCGTGTTGATGTGACGGTGAATGAAGAACGCCGCCCCGCCAACCGCCGTGGCGGCGAGGATGCCGACGATGATGATCGCCGCGATGAGAATGGAGATCCACGTCTTGCGCGTGTTCTGGCTCATGGCCGTACTTCTCTAGACGAGCCGGCACGGCCCGTGGTTCGACTCATTTCAGGAGGCGGCGGGCCTCGTCGGCCGTCGCGGGGTCATTATCGCTGTCGGCGAGTGTGATGGCGGCGCGAAGCTCCTCAACGGCGATCGCTTTCTTCCCGGCTTTGAGCGCCAGCTTGCCGAGCTCGAAGTGACTGCGTCCGTAGACCCATTTGCGGCCGTCGAGTCGAAGCGCCTGCTTCAGGTCGGCGTCGGCATCCTCCGCTCGCCCGACCCCGGCGCGTGCCGTCCCACGCTTGTAGTGCCACAACGCGTCCTCGCCGAACATGCGCGGCCGTTGATCATCGGCGAAGCGCGTGAAACCTTCGCTCAGGAACCGCTCGGCGTCCGCCGGCCGTCCTGCGCGCAGACACGTGGATCCGCTCTCGAGCCACACCAGACGGTTCCGCGGGTACGCCCCGCGCAACTCGGCGAGCTGTTTCAGCGCGTCGTCGTACCGCTTTTCGCGGTTGTACATCAGGACCAACGCGAACCGTGCGTCGGTGCGGTTCTCGCCGCCGTACGCGACTGCGTCCTCGATGAGCCGCAGGCCACGGTCGCGGTCGCCGCCGAAGCCGGCGATGTACGCGACCAACCGCAGCGGCAGCGCCAGCGCCGCCACGATGTAGCGATAGGTCCCGACGATGAGGCCGGCGTCTTTGCGCTGGGGCGCAAGCGAGAGCACCGTCTCGTGTTCGTCGTACGCCTCTCGCGCGGCGCGGAAGGCGCCGAGCACGCTCCCTTCGACGGTTGCCATGTACGACGCGCGCAGCGCCACGGCCGCGCCGAGCTGATAGTGCCCGTCGGCATCGCGCGGGTTCAGCTCGGTGCGCGTGCGGGCGATCGCGATGGCCCGCTCGATCGCGTCGCGAAACCCGGCCACGGTCTCCGCCGGCGGGGGCGGCAGCGTCGCCGTGCTCGGCCGATTTGGACGGCCCAGGTAGTCGTCGACCGTCATGTTGCCACGGCGGAACGTGATGCTCAGCCACAGGGAGGTCGCCAGGCCTCGGTACGCGCCGGCGTCCTGCGGGTCCGCGGCGACCGCCTCCCTGAAGGTGGCCAGAGCGCGGTCGTGATCGAGATTGAAGACGTAGTTCGTCGCCGTGGCGCGCAGCGCCTCCGACGCCTTATTCGCGCGGGCGGGCGCCGCGACCAGCAGGGCCAGGGCGGTCGCATTCGCGATCGCGCGCGCGCCGGGAACACGAGCCATACCGCGATCTTACGACGCCAGCGCGCGGGAGCCAAAAACGGCCGGCCGTGCATCAACTTGCGCCGCTTGTGCCTTCTGCATACAATCCACTCGCCACACACTGCAGGCTCCGGCGTCTTGTTCTGGACATGCGCGAGCACGGCGGTGCAAGCGCGTCGACGATCGGGCGTGGAGCCCCGCGACGATCAAAAAGGAGTCCGACGTTGGACAACGTGACCCACGGGAGCGTTGCGCACGGTCACGCGCAACACGATCACGCCCACGGCGATGATCACGGGGAACTCGGGTTCTGGCGGAAATACGTGTTCTCGGTCGATCACAAGGTGATCGGCATCCAGTACACGATCACCGGCCTCCTGTTTCTCCTCTTCGGCTTCACGCTGATGATGGTCATGCGGTGGCAGCTGGCTTATCCGGGCCGGCCCATCCCGCTGATTGGCGCCTGGCTCGGCCAGGACCGCGCGCCGATGGGCATCATGCTCCCCGAGTTCTACAACCAGCTCGGCGCGATGCACGGCACCATCATGGTGTTCCTCGGCGTCGTGCCGCTCGCCGTCGGCGGTTTCGGCAACTTCGTCATGCCGCTGCAGATCGGCGCGCCCGACATGGCGTTCCCGAAGATCAACATGGTGAGCTACTGGGTGTACTTCCTCGGTGGCGTCACGATGATCACGAGCTTCTTCCTGCGAGGCGGCGCTGCGCAGTCGGGGTGGACGTCCTATCCGCCGCTGGCGACGCTCCCCATTGCCAACGGTCAGACGATGTGGCTCGTCGGCATGATCTTCCTGATCACGTCCTCGCTGCTCGGTTCGATCAACTTCATTACAACCATCGTCCAGCTCCGCGCCAAGGGCCTCACCTACATGCGCCTGCCGTTTTTCGTCTGGGCGCAGTTCGTGACGTCGTTCCTGCTGCTCCTCGCGTTCCCGCCGCTCGAGGCGGCCGGCGTGCTGCAGTTGATGGATCGTGTCGCGGGCACGAGCTTCTTCATGCCGAGCGGCCTGGTCGTCTCCGGCAAGGCGCTGGCCGTTGCCGGCAACGGCAACCCGCTGCTGTGGCAGCACCTGTTCTGGTTCCTCGCGCACCCCGAGGTGTACGTGCTGATTCTCCCGGCGATGGGCATCGTCGCCGAAATCATCGCGAACAACACGCGCAAGCCGCTCTGGGGCTACAAGGCGCTGGTCTACTCGGTGATCTTCCTCGGCTTCATGTCGTTCGTCGTCTGGGCGCATCACATGTTCATGACGGGCATGGGGACGACCATGAGCGCGTTCTTCCAGACGACGACGATGATCATCTCGATACCGTCGGTGATCATTCTGACGGCGCTCCTGCTCTCGCTGTATGGCGCCTCCATGCGCTTCACGACGCCGATGCTGTTCGCGCTCGCGTTCCTGCCGATGTTCGGCATCGGCGGGTTGACAGGCTTGCCGCTCGGCCTCGCGGTCACCGATATCCCGTTGCACGACACCTACTACGTGATCGGGCACTTTCACTACGTGGTCGCGCCGGGGACGATCTTCGCGCTCTTCGCGGGCATCTATTACTGGTTCCCGAAGGCCACCGGCCGGATGATGAACGAGACCCTCGGCAAGATTCATTTCTGGGGGTCGTTCATCTGCATCAACATCGTGTTCATGCCGATGTTCATTCAGGGGTTGGCGGGCATGAATCGCCGGATGTACGACGGTGGTGCCCAGTACGCGCACAACGCGGGGCTGCCGCTGAAATTGAACATCTACATGGGCATGGCGGCCTGGGCGCTCGGCCTGTTCCAGTTGCCGTTCATCTACAACTTCTTCGCCAGCATCAAGTGGGGCAGGAAGGTGGGCATCAACCCCTGGGATGCGACGACGCTGGAGTGGTCGGCCCCCTCGCCGCCTGGGCACGGCAACTTCCTGACCGAACCGATCGTCTACCGAGGGCCGTACGAATACAGCGTGCCGGGCGCTGCGCGCGACTTCACGCCGCAGTTCGAGTCTGACAAGCCGGAGCAAGGCCGATGAACATTCCCTACGTCGTTGAAGAGCGGCCCGATTCCGGACTGACAAATGGCAAGCTGGGAATCTGGCTCTTCCTGGCTTCCGAGGTCATGCTGTTCGGTGCGCTGTTTTCCTCCTACATCATCCTCCGGGTCGGATCGGTGGAGTGGCCGCACGGCGAGCTGAACATATGGCTGGGTGCCGCGAACACGGTCATCCTCATCAGTTCGTCGGTGACGATGGTGATGGCGTGGGCGTCGCTCAAGCTGGGCGACTTCGCCAAGCACCGGTTGTATCTCCTCGCCACGTTCCTGCTGTCGGCGTTCTTCCTTGTGAATAAGTACTTTGAGTACGCCGGTCACTTCGCGAAAGGCGAGGGTCCCTGGCACAGTACCTTCCTGGCGATCTATTTCACGCTGACCGGGCTCCACGGCATCCACATCCTCGGCGGGATGGTGGTGATGTTGTATTTCATCGGTCCTGGCGCCAAGCTTTACAAGAAGAATCCCGAGCAGTTCACGAACCGCATCGAGTACACGGGGCTGTACTGGCACTTCGTCGACCTGGTGTGGATCTTCCTGTTCCCGGTGTTGTATCTGTTGTAGGTCCAGTCTTCAGACGGACCGTGGAGATCTGAATGCATTCCGATCCGGCCGAAATCCAGAAGAGCATCCGCACCTACGTGATGGTCGGAGCTGCGCTGCTCGTCTTTACCGCCATTACCGTTGCGGTGAATCAGGTCCACCTCGCGGTGCCGCTGGCCATCACCGTTGCTCTGGTGATCGCGGCCACGAAGGGGTCGATGGTGGCGTCCATCTTCATGCACCTCTCGCATGAAAAGCGCTGGGTGTACGGCGCGCTCCTGTTGACAGTGGTCTTCTTCATCGTGCTGATGTTTGTGCCGATCTTGACGGTCAGCGACACCATCGGAACGCCGATCCGTCCAGCGCACGCCGCGACGGCCGAGGCCGGACACGAGGCGCACTGAGATGGGGCTGCGGCGCTTTCATTTGTTGTTTATTGCGTTGTCGGTGGCGCTCGCCGCGTTTGTGGCCGCGTGGGCGGGCGGGCAGTACCGCGGGCAGCATGAGATTCGCTTTGTCGTGACCAGCATCGTGGCGCTTCTGAGCGGAGGCGCTCTGGCCGTCTACGGTGCGAAATTCCAGCGCAGAACGAGGAACCTGCAATGATTCTGGCTTGCGCGGTGTGTTTCGGGCAGAACGATTCCGCCATGGCGGTGGCGACCAACTGGGGCATCGTGACGCTGCTCGTCGTGATTGTCGGAGTTCTGGCGAGCTTCGCCAGCTTTTTCATGTATCTCATTCGGCGCGCACGACTCGCCGAGATGGCGGGACCTGTTGAAGCCGTGCGCTTTGCAGGCCCCGGCGCCCAGGAAGGGACCGCTCAATGTTGAACTACCTCGGGCTGCCGATTCAGGCATCCACCCACGCCGCTTCCGTCGACCATATGATCAGCCTCGTGCACTGGCTGATGCTGGTGCTGTTCGTGGGATGGGGTGCGTTCTTCGTGTACGTGCTGTTTCGTTTCCGGAAGGGCGCGAATCCAAAGGCCGACTACGAGGGCGCCAAGGGTAAGTTCGCGAAGTCCACTGAAATCGCCGTGGTCGTCGCCGAGATGGTGCTCCTGTTCGGATACGCCATTCCGGGTTGGGCGACCCGCGTCAATGCGTTCCCATCGGAGAACGAAGCGGTCGTCGTGCACGTCGGTGCGGCGCAGTTTGCGTGGAACATCCACTATCCGGGTCCCGACGGCAAGTTCGGGCGCCGCGCGATCAATCTGATATCCGCCGACAATCCGCTGGGACTCGATCGCACCGATCCTGACGCCAAGGACGACATCACGACGATCAATCAGCTCACTCTCCCTGTCGATCGTCCAGTTCTCGTTCGCCTCTCGAGCCAGGATGTCATCCACAGCTTCGGCCTGCCGGAAATGCGAGTGAAGCAGGACGCGATCCCGGGCTTGGATATGCCGGTGTGGTTCATTCCGAACAAGATCGGCGACTACGAAATCGCCTGCTCGCAGCTCTGTGGTCAGGGTCACTACAAGATGCGGGGCTTCCTCAACATCAAGAGCGCGGCCGACTATCAGAAATTCCTCGACGACGAGGAGAAGAGCCTTCGGAACCCGTAGTCGGGCGGCCGCCCTTTCTATTTTGCGCGTGCCTGAAGCGGACTGTCCGTCAGCGCGGCCAGTACCTCGTCCGCGTGACCGTCGACCTTCACCTTGTCCCACCGCTTCACGACTCGTCCGTCCGCGCCGACGAGGAACGTCGTTCGTGCGATGCCCATGAAGAACCGGCCGTACAGGGAGCGCTTCTGCCAGACGCCGTACTTCTCAGCGACCTCGTGATCGACATCCGCCAGCAGGGAAAACGTCAGATCGTACTTCTTCGCGAACCTGGCTTTGCTCGCCTCATCCAGAATACTGACGCCGAAGACAACCGCCTTGCTCGTCTTGAAGCGAGGCAGGCTGCTCTGAAACGCGCAGGCCTCCTTGGTGCACCCGGACGTGTCGTCCTTGGGGTAGAAATAGAGTACGACGGGACGTCCGGTGTAGTCCGACAGGCGATGGAGCTTGCCGTGCTGGTCCTTCAGGTTGAAGGCCGGTGCTTTCTGTCCTGGCTCAATTGGTGGCATTCTCAAATGATAACCCTGCGGACCATTGATGCACACGTCGCGGGTGCGGCGCTTCGCCTCGTCGTCGAGGGTTTTCCGGCGCCGCGAGGCAGGAGCATGCTCGACAAGCGCGACTGGGCGGAGCGGCACGCCGGCCATTTGCGTCGCATCCTGCTGCTCGAACCACGCGGGCACCGGGACATGTGCGGCGCGTTGCTGACCGAGCCGGTCTCTCCCGGATCGCATGCGGGCATCCTGTTCATGCATAACGACGGCTTCGGCGGTGCCTCCGCACATGGAATCATTGCCACGACCGTCATTGCCCTCACACGAGGTCTGCTGATGCCTGGCGGCCCCGGTGATGACGTCGAGACGGCGCGACAGGTTGTCTACGACACGCCCGCCGGAACGATCCGAGCCCGCGCGATTCCGCGGGCCGGGATGGCCGCGCAGTCGGTGAGTTTTCTGAACGTACCGTCCTTTGTGCTGTTCGGCGGCCTTGAAGTGACTCTGGCCAGTCTTGGGAACCGCCAGATCCGTGCGGATGTTGCCTTCGGCGGCGCGTTCTATGCTGTCGTCGACAGCGAAGCCGCGGGTCTGCGGCTTGACGCGTCGCATCTTCCTGAACTGCGGCGCGTTGGCATGGAGATCACGCGGACGATCGAGACGTCGCACCGCGTCGAGCACCCGCTCGAGCCGCGCCTGGCTGGTATCGATGGGACGATTTTCACCGGGCCTTCGACGAGCGAAGGCGCTGATCTTCGGAGCGTGACCGTGTTTGCGAATGCGGAAGTCGATCGTTCGCCCTGCGGGACGGGCCTCTGCGCGATTATGGCCGTGCTGAGCGCCATGGGTCTCCTATCCGACGAGACGAAGTTCGAATGCGAGGGTCTCATCGGCACGCGGCTCTCGGGACGAGCGACAGGACGGTCAGCCGTGGCTGAACACGACGCCATCGTCCCGGAGATACAGGGGTCGGCCTGGGTGACGGGCGAGCACACGTTCTTCGTTGATGAGGCGGATCCGCTGCGCGAGGGGTTCCTCGTCTGAGCCATCAGAGCCGGCGACAGTCAGGGCCGGACATTTTCCTCGCCGAGAAATTCGCGCGTCAGGCGTTCGAGCAGCCGAGGCAGCGTCTCGCCGTTCAGCACGAACGCACTGATCTCCTGACTCCAGGACAGCTTGAAACTTCGCGCCATCGCCGACACCCAGATCTGTCGCACCGGCGCATTGGGAGACACCACGAACTTTGTGTCGATCGGCTCTTCGAACACCAGGTCCAGGACACCGTTTTGCAACTCGACCTCGAAGCCGGCGGAATCGGCAAGGGGCAGCAGCGCCTGCCGGGCCCCTTCGAGCGCCTGGTCGCTTCTGACGCGGAATTCCTGCTCGGATAGCGTGCTCATGCCTGCCTATTAAACCTTTGCCCCGTGTCGATCGTCTAATGGGATGTATCGGACGTTTCAGCAAAGAGGTCTGGCAATGCGCGAATGGTCGTTTTCGGCAACAGCGGAATGGGTAGTTGGCGTGCTCCTGGCGGCGGTCATCGTGGCGGCACTCTTCGTGTGATGTTTCATTTGTTCTCCGCCGTGGCCTGTTCCTTGGCGACGTAGTTGCGCCGCGCCCGCGCTTTCATTCCCGGTTGCTTCAACTTCACCATCAACTTGTGAGTCTTGTTGTCGAGCACGGTCGGTGTGAATCCGAGCGTGTACTGGCTGTGTAGTTCCTGCGCGACGCGCGTGAAGGTCGACCCGAGGTCGGTGTTCTTCTTCAGCTCGAAATAGCCGCCGCCGGTTTCCTCCGCGAGCTTTCTCAGGTTGCTGTCGGGCTTGGTACGCACGCCCCCATAGTTGCTTTCCAGTCCGATCGCGTACACCATCACTTCTTCTTCGCGCGCGCGATCCAGGATCCTCCCAAACCCGACTGCGCTGTCGGTATCGTCGCCATCGGTAAAGATGAGAACCACCCGCCGACCGTCAATGCCCTTCAGTCCATCAAGGCTGGTTGCCATGGCGTCCCACAACTTCGTCGCGTTTCCGTAGTCCAGATTCTTCACGTCGGACACAAGCGCGTCCCGATTGTTCGAGAATCGGCTGCCAATCTGGACCTTGTCGTTGAAGGCACCTACCTTGGCTTTGTCGTTCGGAAAGAGCCGAACCAGAAACTGCTCGGCCGCGTCGCGGAGGAGCGAAAGGCTGAGCGTCATGCTTCCACTCGTGTCGAGCATCACGACGACCGAGAAGGGTTGGTTCGCGTTGTCGAACACGACGAGCGGTTGCGGCTTGTCGTTGTCAAGGATCTCGAAATCCTCGCGGACCAGATCGGTGACGAGGCGCTGCTCGGCATCGGTCACCGTGACGAGGATCGGTACGATGGTCGTCGGCTTGGCCCTGAACGTTGGCTGCTGCTGCGCACCGAGCGGAGGCTGGGCAAGCGCGAGCGTCAGGGCAAGGAGTCCGGCCACACTGAGAGCGCCACAACGTTGCATCCAAACAGCTTAATCCAGGCGCCTCCGGGAATCATTGATAACCGACTTGACCGGTCGGATATAGCGGAAGTAGACTGACGAAGCATCTTGAGATTGAATCTCGTTTCCGGCGGCTCATGCCGGCCGGCCAATTGGCCAATTGATTGATCGAGTAGAGCTGCCGTCATGTTGCAGGCTTTCGTGATTACGCTTCGAGAAGGGCTCGAGGCATTCCTGATTGTTGCCATCAGCCTTGCCTATCTGCGCAAAAGCGGACGAGAGGAACTGGTGCCTGCCGTGCGGTGGGGCATCGGGCTGTCCATTCTTGTCAGCGCGGGCGCCGCGTTCGTATTTCAGCGTGCGAGAAACCAGTCATTGTGGGAAGGGATGCTCGCTCTCGTCGCCGCGGCGTCCGTCGCCTCGCTGACGGTACACATGTGGCGAACGGCTCGCCGGATCAAGAACGACATCGAGGGTCATCTCCACAGCTCAACGCTCAAGACAGGCGCTGGTGCCTTCCTGGGCGTCTTTGGTTTCACCCTCCTGATGATTACCCGGGAGGGGATGGAGACGGCGCTGCTGATGGGGACACTGGTGTTCCAGTCAGGCATGCAGTCGACAGGGCTCATCGCAGGGGCGGTCTTCGGAACCCTCGCTGCACTCTTTGTGGCATGGCTGTGGTCACGCTACGGCCACCGGGTCAATCTGGGTCTGTTCTTCCAAGTGACCGCCGTGTTTCTTCTCGTGTTCGTCATCCAGCTTGTCATCTATGGCTTCCACGAACTCGCTGAGGGCAACGTCTTGCCGTATAGCCGGATTCTGCACGACGCCACGGAGCCCTATGGACCTGATGGCCAGTACGGTAAGTATCTGACCTACCTGCTTGTCATGATGCCCCTTGGCTGGCTGATTGTCAGCACGCTGACGTCCCGACAGCCGATCGCGCAACATCCTGGCGCCCCACACCCGGGCACGTAGGGACCATTCTCCGCGGCATGCCGGCACAAGCGACGTCGAGGGTCCTCCCGATTCCTGTAGGGCTCCTTGTAAGATTCTCCGGTCATGTCATCCGGTGAGCGGCGCCGCTATATCGACTGGACGAGGGGCTTGGCCGTCCTTGTGATGATCGAGGCGCACACCTTCGACGCGTGGACACGCCTTGCGGATCGCTCGACACCGGCCTATCGCAATCTGATCATTCTTGGTGGGTTCGCGGCACCGCTATTCCTGTGGCTGGCCGGGCTCGCGACCGTCCTTGCCGCCGAACGCGCCCTCCGACGGAGCGGTGACCGGCAAGCGGTCTCCCTTCTAACCTGCCGCCGCGGACTCCTGATCTTTCTCCTCGCTTTTCTCTTTCGAGTGCAGGCGTTCGTCGTCAGCCCGGGTAACTCGCTGCTGTCCTTGCTCCGAGTAGACATTCTCAACATCATGGGGCCGTCCATTGTTGCAACCGGCCTGGTCTGGGCGTGGTGCCGGCGCCGATCAACCCTCATGTTTGTTTACGCCTTGCTGGCCACGGCTGTCGCGATGCTGACGCCACTGATTCAGGCGGCTCAATGGGTGTCCATCCTGCCCATCTGGATGCAGTGGTACATCCGTCCCGCGGGGGAACACACAGTGTTTACGGCGTTTCCCTGGTGCGGGTTTGTCTTCGCCGGGGGAGCCATGGGCGTCCTCCTTGCCGGCGTGGGTGACGTGCGTTCGGAGCGTCGCATGCACCTGTGGACCATCGCTGCGGGGGTAGCGCTCGTGGCGCTCGGTTTCTATACGGCGTCGATGCCCCCGCTCTATCGGGAGTCGTCTTTCTGGACCAGTTCACCGACGTACTTCGCCATTCGACTCGGTGTCATGATGATGACCCTCGCGCTGCTCTACTGGCTCGAGGTAGTCACGGCTCGGTGGGATGTCCGGATCAGGCCGATCGAGCGCCTGGGGCGACACTCTCTGTTTGTCTATTGGATTCACGTGGAGCTGGTCTATGGCTATGCATCGTGGCCCTTGCGCAGGCACCTGCAGGTTTATCAGACGGGGATCGCTTACGGACTCTTTTGCCTGCTGATGTACGGTGCTGTCATCCTGCGCGATCACTTCGTGCGAGGCTGGCGCTTCAAACGGGGGTTGGGAAGCTCAGCCGAGGCGACTCCGGCATGACGTGCACAAATCGGTCGATCGACCATACTTTGTATAAACACGGCAAGTCTTATATTATCAGTCAGTTATTAGGTGGCGTGACGACTTAGGCTGACGGCCATGTGCTGCGAAATGGTGAAAAAACCGTTGAGATGGCCGTTGCGCGCTCGGTAGAATCGCTGTTTTCGACTCACACCCAAACCGGGCCTCGGGCAAGCTGGACCTGAACCTATGATCAACGTTGCCGCGATTCGGATGCAACAGTTCGGCGTGCAGTTCTATCAAGCATCATTGACGGCCAGCGACATCGACAAGCTGGTTCGGTTTGAGGTTCTCAACTACGGAGACGGCGCGCAGCCCGGCGTTCGCGGCAGTAAGCCGCGCGAGGGAGCCGTCCCATCGAAGGTGAACTGGGACCTGCTCGAACGTCGCATCGCGTCGAGTGAGAAGGCCTACCAGCGGCAGATCATCCGCCGCAAGATTGACGAGCTCGTCCAATACTACGAACAGTGCCGTCAGGCGCGCGACATTCCTTCGATCCCGGGTGCTGTCATCATCAGTTGCGACGAGAAGCTGTCTTTTCAGCCGTCGGGCGAAGATGCGCGGGTGGGGATTCTGAAGGTGCCGGAGCGGGAGGGCATCCTGCGCGCCATTGACGGGCAGCATCGTCTGCTGGCGCTCCATGCCGATATCGCCCGCTTTCAGGGCGAAGATTTCAGCGTCCCTGCCATTATTTTTGATCGTCTGCCCGAGGATCACGTTGTGCAGATGTTCGTGACCATCAACGCCAAGCACACGCGGCTGAACGCATCGCACCTCGTGAGTCTCTCGGGCCGGCAGTTGTACCGAGACGAGGCGCTGGCGACGGCCCACGATGTCGTGCGGGCACTCAACGACCGCGAGGATTCGCCGTTGTACGACGAGATCAAGCTCCTCGGCGTCGGGCGCGGGCGGGTGGCTCAGGCGCCCCTCGCGCAGGAGCTGAAGAAACTGTTCGCGGCCGCGGATGCGTTCGGCGGTCCGCGGAAGGGCGACTACCACGAGGAGGCCAAGAAGTTTTTCGTGAACTACTTCAAGCAGATCGCTCTGGTGTTCAACGGTGCGTGGAACGGCAGGAAGTACAGCATTCGATCGGCGTCGGCGCTTCGCGCCTTCATCCGGGTCGCTCCCGATGTGATCCGTCGTCTGGACCAGGAACATGCGGACCGTACCGATTTCCGCGCAATCGGCCGGGCGATTGCGCCGTGGGGTCGCCGGATTGGAGACCTCCGATTCGAAACCGAGGGAGCCTGGAAGCGTGGTGGGACGACCGTGGATTCGCTGTCGAAGGAACTGAAACTGGCCCTCCAGTATCCTGAGGGCGCAGCGGTCTGACGGGCACGCTTCTCATCACGGGCGGCGCCGGGTTCATCGGCTCCAACTTCGTCCACTACACGCTCGCGCACACCTCTTGCCGGCTCGTAATTGTCGACAAGCTGACGTATGCCGGCAGCCTGCTCAATCTCGAGCCCGCGCTCGGCGATCCGCGGGTCGTGTTCGTCCAGGCCGATATCGGCGATCGTGAGGCGATGGCGCGTGTCTTCGCCGGACATCGACCGGATGCGGTCGTCAATCTGGCGGCCGAGACGCACGTCGACCGTTCCATTGACGGTCCCCGGCCTTTCATTGACACGAACATCGTCGGCACATTCGTGTTGCTCGATGTTGCTCGACAGTTTGTGAGCGGCGCGTGTGACGCGGATGCGCGGGAACGTTTTCGCTTTCTCCACGTTTCCACGGACGAGGTGTACGGGACGCTTGGCGCGAGCGGTCAGTTCAACGAGGACACACCCTACGCGCCAAACTCACCGTATGCCGCCAGCAAGGCCTCGGCCGATCACCTCGTGCGGGCGTATGGCCACACCTACGGACTGTCTGTGTTGATCACGAATTGTTCGAACAACTACGGGCCGTATCAGTTTCCCGAAAAGCTGATCCCATTGATGATTTTGAACGCGATCGTCGGACGGCCGCTGCCGATCTACGGCGATGGCGGCAACGTCCGCGACTGGCTGCACGTCGAGGATCACTGCGCGGGGCTTCTGCTCGTGCTCGACGGGGGGCGCGCGGGCGAAAAGTATAATGTCGGCGGCGGCAATGAGCGGACCAATCTTGAGATTGTGGACGGCCTCTGCGATGTGCTCGACGAGCTGCGGCCGGTGGCTTCGAATCCCGCGCTGAGAGCCATGGCCGGAGCAACGAGTTATCGCGCGTTGAAAACGCGCGTGCCGGATCGTCCCGGACACGATCGCCGTTACGCGATCGACGCGGCCAGGATCCGTCGCGAACTCGGCTGGACTCCTCGCCATTCCTTCGACGCCGGCCTTCGACAGACGGTCATCTGGTATCTCGAGCACCGCGACTGGTGCGATCGGGTCCAGGCCGGGCGCTACGACAGACAACGGCTGGGGTTGAGCGGGTGAAGGGCATCATCCTTGCCGGCGGGAGTGGATCGCGGCTTCTTCCCTTGACGCGCGCGATCAGCAAGCAACTGGTTCCGATCTACAGCAAGCCCATGGTGTACTACCCGCTGTCGATGCTCATGCTCGCCGGTATCCGCGACGTCCTCGTCATCACGACGCCGCACGAACAGGATGGTTTCCGACGGCTGCTCGGCAGCGGATCGGACATCGGGATCCGCATCGAGTACGCGGCGCAGCCGCGGCCGGAGGGGCTGGCGCAGGCATTCATCATTGGCCGCGATTTTATTGGCAGCGACCGCGTCGCACTGGCCCTGGGGGACAACATTTTTTACGGAGCGCATTTGTCCGACGATCTCCACAGGGCGGCGTCGCGCAGCCGCGGAGCGACCGTGTTTGCGTACCAGGTTCGCGATCCCGAACGATACGGAGTCGTCGAGTTCGATGCGCAGGGTGCGGCCGTGAGCCTCGAAGAAAAGCCGGCAAAACCCAGGTCGTCGTACGCCGTGACCGGCCTGTATTTCTACGACAATCAGGTGCTGGACATCGCGGCAGGACTCAAGCCGTCGGCTCGAGGCGAACTGGAGATTACCGATGTGAATCGCCATTACCTCGAGCGCGGCGAGTTGCATGTCGAGAAACTACCGAGAGGCGTTGCCTGGCTTGACACTGGAACGCACGAGGCGCTCCTTCAGGCGGCGAACTACATTCAGGCGATCGAAGAACGCCAGGGTCTGATGGTCGCGTGCCTCGAGGAAATTGCGTATCGCATGGGGTACATCAGCGCCGCCGACCTGGGTGTCCTGGCGCGGTCCATGGAAGCGAGCACGTACGGAAAGTATCTGGCTCATCTGCTCGAGCAGGAGCAGTAGTGCGCGTCGTTCCCACCAGTCTGTCCGAGGTGCTCATCATCGAGCCCGACGTGCACTATGATGGCCGCGGGTTCTTTCTCGAGAGCTATCACCAGGACAAATACTGGGCCTGCGGCATTGCGGACACGTTCGTTCAGGACAATCACTCGAAATCAGTTCGCGGCACCGTTCGGGGGCTTCATCTGCAGGTCAACCGGCCTCAGGCCAAGCTCGTGCGCGTCATCGAAGGGGAGATTTACGACGTCGCAGTGGATCTGCGGCGCGGATCTCCCACGTTCGGGCGCTGGACCGGCATCTCGCTGACGGCGGAGAACTTCCGGCAATGCTATCTACCGGTCGGCTTCGCGCACGGATTTGCCGTGCTCAGCGCGACGGCGCAGGTCGAGTACAAGTGCACCAACATCTACGACCCCGACAGCGAAGTCGGTATCGCGTGGAACGATCCGAGGCTGGCGATTGCGTGGCCCGTCGACCAGCCAATCGTCTCGGAGCGTGACCGCCGCAGCCCGGTTCTGTCCGAAGTCATCGATCGCTTGCCGTTCTACAACCGAGCGGGCTAGCGCCTTCGCCTGATGCGGATACCTGTCCGCCCGAGGTCTGACCCCGATCCCGCGACGGATCTGTAAGCGCGGTGACGGACGCGTGACGGTTCGCGCGGTTCATCGTTCCAAATTCCCCGTCCCAGAAGGATTCTGGTTGGGCATGCCCCTTGCGACCGGTCTGGCCATCGCCGGTCTAGTGACGGCAGGGGCCGTGAATGCTGGGGGAGCCAGGCCGGCGACAGGGCATCGCTCAATGGCGATGCCCTGTCTTTTGTACGCCCATACATGCTCGACCGTACCCGGCCGCACTACAATTCGGCAACGTGTCTCACCTGCGGATCGATCTGAACGCGGACCTGGGCGAGTCGTTCGGCGTGTACGTACTCGGTGACGATGCTGCGCTGATGAGGTCCCTGACGTCGGCGAGCATCGCCGCGGGGTTTCATGCAGGCGACCCGTCCGTCATGCGTGCGGCCATTCGTCTCGCCAAAACAAGCGGGGTTGCCGTCGGCGCCCATCCAGGATTCCCCGACCTTGCGGGGTTCGGACGCCGCGAGCTCAGCGTCAGCCCATCAGAGGCCGAGGATCTCGTGCTCTACCAGGTTGCAGCCGTCGCTGGTGTCGCGGCGGCTGAAGGCGTCCGGTTGCAGCACGTGAAACCGCACGGCGCGCTGTACAACATGGCCGCACGTGACCTGCCGCTTGCCACGGCCGTTGCTCGCGCCGTTGCGACGATCGACCGATCGCTCGTGCTGTTTGGCCCGCCCGGTTCGGCCCTTCTCACGGCCGCCCGCACGATGGGCCTGGTTGTCGCAGCGGAAGGCTTCGCCGATCGCGCGTATCGCCCAGACGGTTCACTCGCACCCAGGTCGGAGCCCGGCGCCCTCGTCCAGGACCCGGGCCGCGTTCTCGATCGCGCGATTCGGATGGTGAAGGATCGGACGGTGGTCGCGCTCGACGGTTCCGTATGGCCCCTTGAAGTCGATACGCTCTGCGTGCACGGCGATACACCAGGCGCCGCCGCGCTCGCGGCACACCTCCGTGCCGGACTCGGGGCCTGCGGCATCACCGTCCAGGCCGTTGGCGAGTGACGGGCGTTTGTGATCCCAAACGAGCCATTCGGTCGCCTCGTTGAGAAGCGTCAGCGACAGGCCGCCCCTCGCTCGGCCCTCGGTTCGCCAGGCCGGGCCGGGAGAGGCTCGGCGGCGTAGAGGGCCCGCGTGTTCCGCACCGCCGATGCCACAAACACGATCGCAAGACTGCCGAGCGCGACGACGCCTCCGAGATCGAACAGCCGGACGGAGTCGAGACCACCGATGGACACCCTGGGCGTAATGGCAACCTTGAGGGCTCCGATGGCGAGCACGATCCTCAGTTCCGTCGGCCCGAATCCGAGAAACGACATCCGGAACACTCCGGCGGCATGTGTGGCGAGGTACGCTTCCGCCGACACGAGCAGATAGGCAGCCAGCAGCGCCACGGCGAGAAGCGGGCTCGTGAGATCCGAGCACGCGAGACCCGCGAGCAGGAATGTCGCGCCGCCGAGATCGATGACGTGATCCACGTAGAAACCATAGCGGGGCCGCTCGTGGCCACGGATCCGAGCGACAGTGCCATCCAGGCTGTCGCCAAACCAGTTCGCCGCAAGGGAGAGGATGACGCCGAACGCCGCCCACGGCGTCAGGCGGAATGCGGCAAACGACAGGCCCGCCGTGAACATCGAGACCAGGCCAAGCGTCGAAAGATGATCCGAGTTGATTCGGGCTGGCAGCCGACGCGCAATCCGGGCGAGTGCTCGCGTTTCGGCCGTCGCCAGAAGACTTGTGTGCTCGCGGATGTGGTGGCCGGGCAAGAGAGCGGACATACGGGACGTGGTTGACATGGGTTGGCGCCTCCACTCGCACATGCGAAAAGTGGCGTCAAGCAGGCTCAGCGACCCGGTCGCGGGGAAGACGCCGGATTCAGTCCTGCAACTTGTCGGCGAACGCGGCGGTCGTCGTCGAGGGTTCCAGGACAAGCCTGGCGAGCAGAAGGCCGATCCCGAGCGCGATCGTCAGAACGGCCGCGAGGGGCGCCGCCCGTGCGAGGATCGCGCCATCGCAGGCGAGGGCCACGGTGATCAGGAG
>JBGOTP010000063.1:0-17673 GCA_041476545.1 Vicinamibacteria bacterium
GAAGTTCCTGCCGAAGGGCACGAAGGTCGTGGTGACCGCGCACTTCGACAACTCAACGGCGAACAAGAGCAATCCGGATCCGTCGGTGACCGTGCTCTACGGCGATCAGACGTGGGACGAAATGATGGCGGGCTATTTCACGTTCACGATTGAAGGCCGCGCGCGGAAGACTACGGCCGGCGCAGGAGTTCAGTAATGGCGAAGCGCATCATCGCATCACGCGTGGCCACTGCGGCCCTGCTCGCCCTGGCGACGATGGCGGGGGCGGCCGTTGCCTTGCGCGGGGCTCAGGGAGGAACGGACCAGTCCCGTCCGTCGGGAGGTGTGGTCGGGTCCCGGATTGAGGCGCCTCCTGCCCAGAGGCCGGTTCCCTCGTCGCCTGGTGCCATGGTGACCGGCCCAATCGCCGCGGTCACCCCCGGCGATCCCAGCCACGACTATCCGTTCTATGCCGCAGCCGTGGATCTCAAGAGCCGCGGCTACGTCGAGGAGGAGTTCTTCATCGAAGGCCGGGCCAACCGCTACACGACGCCGGCGGTAGCGACCGGCAGCGTCATCGACGGCGGTCATGCCTACAAGACGCGCATTGTCGTTCGCCGTCCTGGGACGGCCGCGCGCTTCAACGGCACGGTGGTCGTCGAGTGGAACAACGTCACGGCCGGTCACGATCTCGACATCGACTGGTTTCAGACCAACGACTATCTGATGCGAACGGGGTTTGCCTGGGTCGGCGTCACACCGCAGCGGATCGGCGTCGAGGCGCTCAAGGTGTGGAACGCCAAGCGCTACGGCACGCTCGACGTGACGCAGGGCGGCACGCGGGCAAGCGACGAGTTGTCGTACGACATCTTCGCGCAGGCGGCGCAGGCGGTGCGGACGCCGGGTCGCGTGAATGTAATGGGCGGATTGAGAGTGGAGCGGATCTTTGCCACGGGCCATTCGCAGTCGGCCAGTCGGCTGGCGACCTACGTCAATTCGGTCCATCCCCTCGCTCCCGTCTTCGATGCGGTCGTCGTGCACGGTGGCGGCGGACGCATTCGTACGGACCTCGGTAAGGTCAAGGTCTGGAAGCTGCTCTCAGAAACCGACGTGCTCAACGGTCAGGCCGCGAGTCGTCAGCCCGACACCGACTCGTTCCGCTCCTGGGAAGTTGCCGGTGATTCACACGTCGATCTGCAGTTTGTGACGTACTCGCGGAAGCTGTCGCAACGCGACGGCAGTCCCGTCGCTCCCGGATTCACGCCGGGCGGCGGCGGAGGCCGCGCGACCGCGCCGGCAGCATCAGCGGCGCCGCTCGGTCAAGGAACGCAGACGGCCGCGACCGGCAACGCGGGCGGATGCGATCGTCCGCCGTACAGCCACATTCCCTTCTACCAGGTGATGGATGCGGCGCTCGATCATCTCGTGCGCTGGGTCAAGGACGGCAGACGGCCACCGAGCGCTACTCCGATCGACGTGTCCTCGGTCGGGCCGCCGGTCGTTGTGTCGCGCGATGCCGCGGGCAATGCGCTCGGGGGCATTCGCTTGTCGCAGCACGCGGTGCCGACGGCCGTGAACACGGGACAGAATTCCGGCCCTGGTTTCTGCCGCCTCAATGGATCCTACGAGGTGTTTCCTGCCGCGACGCTCGCACGCCTGTATCCGACGCACGCCGGGTACGTCACCGCGGTCAGAGACGTGACGGAAGAGAATCTGAAGGCCGGCTACATTCTGAAGGCGGAGGCCGATGCGACCATCGCCGACGCCGAGAAGGCGGAAGTCGGCAAGCGATAGAGATCACCGTTGTGTCATTTGGTTGGTACCACGAACCGGACTTCGAGATACGTGACCGAGCCGTCGACGTCCTTGTACCAGTGCGGTGTGTCGGCGGGAACCAGGATCACGTCGCCCTTCGTCACATGGCGGGAGACGCCGCCTTCAATTGTCGCCGGCCCGGTTCCTCTCACAATCTTGCCGCCCGTGACGACCGTGGCCGAGCCGTCGATGATGTGATGGAGTTCGGTGTTGCCCGCGTGCGTCAGCGGCGTGGCGCCCGTGGTCCGGCGCACGACGTTGATCTGGTACTGGTCGGTGGTCGCGAAGTTGGCCGATATCTGGGCTCCGGCCGCCGCCCGTCCGGCCGCGTCCTTCAGTGTCGCCATCAGCTCGGCGTCGCTCTTGTAGATGGCGGGCGACCCCGCTGGCGGGGCGGCGGGGGGCGTCTGGGCCGCCGCGCCTCTGCCGCCTGCTCGTCCCGCGGCCGGCGCGGCCGGTTGTTGCGCAATCGCAAACACGCCGCCGGTGAGAGTGAGGGTCACTAGCGCAGCCGCGAAGACAGGTCGTCTCATCGTGTCCTCCTACCGGAAACGAGCCGGCGCCACAGTATCGGCGCAGTATAATCCACACGAAGCTCGACCATGACGGATGCTGGCCATCGACTCTGGCGGTTGCGGAAACAGTACCAATCGATTGACGCCGCTCTCACGGTGGAGGGCTCTGCTGCCGGCCGCCACTCCGACAGCATCGGGCTTGGTGGCGCCGCCGGCGGATCCGCGATGGACGCTGGAGGCAGCGGCGTCGGCAGCGGCCCTGGCGTGGTCCTCCAGTTTCTGTTGAGCGGCGAGGTCGTGTACACGCGTCGATGGCCGACTCGCGAGCTGGCGATGGAGGATGCGACGGCCAGGCGATCGGCGCTCGAGCGCGAGGGATGGATGCCACACTGGTGATGATCCAACTCGAAATCTTCGACACGGCGGGGCGGCGGACCGTGGCCGTCGAGGTGGTGCCCTTCAGCATCGGGCGCAGCTCGGAGAACCAGCTCCAGCTGTCCGACGCACAGGTGTCGCGGAATCACGCGGAGCTGACCAAGCACGAGGACGGCTGGCGCATCCGCGACTGCGGGTCGCGCTTCGGCACCTACGTGAACGACGAGGCCATTCAGGAGGCGTCGTTTGGCCCCGGGGACCGGATCCGCATCGGTCAGACCGAATTCCGCATCGCCGAAGGAGAGTCGAGCGTCTTCGCCTCGGGGACCTTCAACTTCCAGCAGATGAATGCGCTCCTCGGCGGACTGCGCGCGCTCGGGTCTTCCGGAGTATTGGACGAAGTGCTGGCGATCGTGCTCGACAGCGCGCTCGAGGTGACCGGTGCCGAGCGGGGCTTCATTCTGATGCCCGATAGCGCGGGTCAGCTCGTGCGGACGGTGGCCCGCGCGCGGGGCCGCATTTCGCTGCCAAGCGCGCAGACGAGTCGTCGCATTCCCGAGGAAGTTTTCGCCACCGGCCGCGACCGCATCGTCACGGACCTGCAGGACGAGGCGCACGCCGCGTTTCACAGCGGCACCGTCGCGCTCGGCATCCGTCACGTGCTGTGCACGCCCTTGAACGTGACGGCGTTCGGATCGCAGACCGAGACGCGACGCATCGGCGTGCTCTATCTCGACAGCCGCGAGCGCGGATATCTCCAGCACGTCGACCTCCTGCACGCGCTGGCGGCGGAGGCGTCGGTCGTCATCGAGAACGCGCGGCTGTATCGTGAGGTGGTGCAGAACGAGCGCGCGGAACAGGAGCTGCGCATCGCGGCGGAGATTCAGCAGGCGCTGCTGCCGCCCGCCGAGCACGTGTGCGAGGCCGCCGAGCTTGCGGCCATCACGACGCCATGCCGGTCGGTCGGCGGTGACTTCTTCGAATATGTTTCGAACGAGGATGGCGGCATCTCGTTTGCGGTGGGCGACGTGGCGGGAAAGGGCACGTCGGCCGCGCTGCTGACGGCGGTCGTGCAGGGGCTGTTCGCGGCGGAGGCCGAGCTGACGGGCTTGCCGTCGAGCGTGCTGGGGCGCATCAATCGCGCGCTCTGCCGGCGCGCGGTGGCCGCGCGATTCGTCACGGCCTTCTACGGTCAGATTACTCGCGACGGCCGGTTGCGGTACTGCAACGCGGGGCACAATCCGCCGTTCCTGATGTCGGTAGCAGGGGCGAGCCGCCTGGAGGCGGGGGGGCCGCCCCTCGGTCTCTTCGATCACGTGGTGTTTGAAGCTGGCGAAAGCGAATTCCGCTCCGGCGATCTGCTGGTGCTCTTCAGCGACGGTGTCACCGAGGCCGAGAACGCCGAGGGAGAAGAGTTCGGCGACGAGCGCCTCGCCGCCTGTATCAGTGCCGTGCGGTCCGGATCCAGCGTGCAAGTGCGTGATGCTGTTGAGCGGGCGGTTCGAGCGTTCTGCGGGTCGACCCCGGTCCGCGACGACATCACCGTGATGATCCTCCGCGGCTGTTAACCAGCCCCATGAACATGAAGGGCGAGGCCCTCGTGGTGGCGCCGGCGACGCAACACGACCTGCAGGATCGGCTGATGATGCTCGCGGCCGCGTCCCGCTCGTTGCTGGTGTCTCCACGCGTGGAGGACGTCCTGCCGGCCACTCTGGCGCTGGCCGCCGAGATGGTGACCGCCGACGGGTACGCGGTGTGGCAGGTGCACGAAGGCGCCTGGCGCGTCGCGGCCTCGCGGGGCATTTCGGAAACCTTCGCGGCGACCACGCTGGTGTCCCTGCGGCGCGGGGTGATCGTCGCCCTTACCGATATCGACGTCACCACCGTTTCACGGAGGTGGAAACACAGATCGCCCTGGCGCTCGGCAATCTCGCGTCCGCGGCGCTGACGACCGCCGAGTTGTACGATGCGCAGCGGCACAATCGCCGGCAGTCGGATTTCCTCGCGGAAGCGGCATCAGTGCTGGCGAAGTCGCTGGACTACCGCGCCACGCTGACACGCGTTGCCGGTCTCGCCGTGCCCCACATCGCCGGCTGGAACGAGTCGATGTTCTGAGCTACATCGGATGCGCCATCCTGGCGTTCCACATACGCCCACTGCCGGCCGGACGCAGGCGCAGGAACAGACGAAACGAGACGGGGCGGCCGTAGCCGCCCGTCCGCAGGACGTCAGGCACGCGGTACACGCTGAGGTCGCCGCCGAGTCCCAGTTCCAATCCTCTACCGCGACCGACATCGCGCACACCGCCAATCGTCAGCGCCAGGAGCGTGCCGTGTCGATCGATGGGCTGTGGTGTCGCGGGGAGCTGGCCCGTCAGCAGCAGGGACATCTCCGGCTCGTGCGCCTCGAATCGTCCATACACCGTGTTCAGGCCGGTGCGCCGAGTGGCCTCGGTGAAGAAGCTGCCATGGTGATCCGCATTCGTCCGGTTGACGCCGACGCCCGCGGTCACGGCGGTGAAGTCCGCGTCCTGCCGCCGCAACCACGATCCGGAGATCGTCGTGCGCACCACATCCACGGGATCCAACGCCTCCGGGTTGTTCAGGAACCCGCTCGACGCCTGAAACTCCCACTCGGCGTTCGGCCGAAACCACACGCGGCTCGATACCGAATCGAGCGGACCAAGATCGAGATTCCATCGGTGTTCATCCGGCTCCCGTCCGTTGAAGAGCGATCCCTCAACCGTCCACGGACCGTGATCGACGGCGGCGGTCACGACGCCGTACGAAATGTGCGTCGAATCGAACGTGTGATGGCCGAGCGGCGCCGTGGGATTCTCGGCCGCGGACGCCCGGTGCATGAACGCCACCGGACCGAGCGCGGGTTCGCCCGCTGGACCTCCGGCGATCGTGAGCCCGGTGGTCCCGCCAAGGGGCGTGCGCCACACACCGGCCAGCTGCATGAAGAAGTCGTGTGGATGCTGGCGATCGACGACCGGCCGGCCGTCGAGTGATTCGCCAGACTGGAACAGTTCCGCGTAACCCTTCCGCCCAACCGTCACCGGGTCGAGACTGACCATGGTCGTGAACGTGAGGTGCTGGTGCCCGATCGGCCGTCCCCACATGCCCATCCACCAGTTGGGCGCCTTCACTTCCGCGTGGCCGCCACGCGCCCCTCCCTGATGGTTGAAGAGCCCGAACACGATGCCGTCCTGCATGAAGTGCCAGCCGCGGGACGTGCCCATGTCCATGTCCATATTCATGTTCATGTGGTCGTGATCGTGGCCGGCAGGCTCCTGCGGAGGTGAGGTTGTCGGGTCCGCGGGCGGAGTGGCCGGGGGAGTCTGAGGCTGACCAGTCGGAGACTGACCAGGAGTTGGGGTTGTCGGTGGCGCCGCTGGTGGAGGGGTCTGGCCGTGAGCGACGGCCCCGAACAACAAGGCAGACAAGACGAGCGAGAAGACGAAGGATTTCATGACATCTCCGGATTGACGTAGCGTCCGGCTCGAGCCAGACGGTCTGATGATTGGACGTAGCGTCCGGCTTTAGCCGGACGTTCTCTTGTCAGATCCGGAGGGGAAGAGAAGACGAGGCGAGCGACGCTGAGAGGGAATCGCGATCGAATGGCCGCGTGCGATCGCTCGAGCGCGACAGACCAGCGTGGATTGATGCGAGTTCGACGATCGCGACAGTGACGCCCGGGACGCCCGGCAAACGGCTCGCCTTCCCGCTGTCTCGCACCGGCGCGTTCAGGGCCGCGATTTCGCTCGGGTCGCCATCATTGTGGTTGCAGGCGGTCGGATGGGGTTCCACACGTGACGAGGGGGACTGACTGACGGCGCCCGGCTGCCCGTGGCAGGCATGCCCGAGTGCCTTCGCTGGTGCCTGTCGCACGGCGTGACACGCATGACCGCACGGCGCCGCAGCGGCCTGCAGCAGGAGTACGCACGACATGGCCAGAGCCATCACCCGCGCCATGCACATCATGATACCGCGGTTTAGCGGGGCTCACCACGCCGGCGCCGGGCCCGTTTGCTCCCGCGAACCGGTTCGACGACGCGGGAAATCACACCTTCGCGCTCTGTTGGTGGAATGCGGCACCTCCGTGAGGTGCCGCGGACTTTGGCGCTGCGGTGCGATTTCCCATCTGGCGCGTGAGACGCGTCGCTCACACGGTTCGCGTGAACAAACGACCCCGGCGCCGTTCTGACGCCCCACATTGCGCTCCACGTACATCGGCGTCGCTGCGCGCGTTTTTCCGCGCGAGTTCATCGTGGCGTGGCCTCGAGTCGTCCCATCCGCCGGACGGGGCATCCCACGCCCGGTTCTTCGATTGCGTCAGCGGACACGCAGTACCACGATCGTCACGTCGTCTGTCGGCGTGGCGCTGCCGCAGAACTCGCGCACGCGGGCGAACACGCCGTCGAGGATCGCCTGCAGCGGCTCCTTCCGGCGGGCCGTGACGCACTCGACGAGCGCGGCGTCCGTGAAATCCTCGCCTGCGTCATTGGTCGCCTCCGTGACGCCATCGCTGAACATGACGATGGTGTCGCCAGCGTGGACGGAGATGGTCTCTTCCTCGAACGTGGGATTCTCGAACGGGCCCAGCATCGGCCCACCGGTTGTCAGGCGACGCACACCCGTACTCGTCAGCAGGATCGGAGGATTCTGCCCGGAGTTGGAATAGCGGAAACGCCCATCCAGTGAGAGGATGCCGTACATGAGCGTGACAAAACGCGGCTCGATGTCCCGCCGGCGCAGCGCCTGATTCAGCCGCGAGAGCGTGACCGCCGGGCTGCGTTCGGCTTCCGCCTCGACCGCGAGCATCCCCTGCACCATCGCCCCAACCAGGGCGGCGGCCGGACCCTTCCCGGACACGTCGCCAATCGCCACCGCGAAGTCGCCGGACGGCAGGTCCACGTATTCGAAGAAATCGCCGCCAATCGTGCGGGACGGCATCGACGCACCCACGACTTCAAAACTGGCGCCGG
The DNA here is from genome assembly GCA_041476545.1 of Vicinamibacteria bacterium. GTDB lineage: Bacteria > Acidobacteriota > Vicinamibacteria > Vicinamibacterales > CAVVIG01 > JBGOTP01. The sequence goes on from JBGOTP010000063.1 coordinate 7,675, forward strand.
CGTGATGCGTGCGCGGGAGGAGCAGACGCTGGATGGCGCCGGCTACTTGCAGTTCACTGTCCAGCTGCGATTTTTCGAGGCGCTCGAGCACGCCGCGCAGGTCGTAGATGCGTCGTTCGTCCACGATTTGCGAGCCCAGAAACGTATAGAGACGGGCGAAGCCGTACTCGATCCCTTCCCCGGTCGGCCGGAGGCCGAAGAGCTCTCCGCTGTGCGTCGCCATGACGGTCCCGAATTCGGCGGCCCTGTTCTCTTCGCAAATGAACAGGTCGTCGTTCACACGGATTTGATAGTCGGGCCACAACGTGAACAACGCGCGAAAGGCTTCTTCGATCGCCGGACGCCCGTGGACGGTCCTGAACATGGGGCTCGTGACCACGGCCGACTCCGCGTACATCGGCATGAGCGCGGCCACGTCGTGACGGTTCAACGCATCCTTGTGGCGCCGCAGGAACGTCCTGGTCTGGTCGCGCGTCATGGGGGCCTGTCGTAGCGCAGGGCTTCAACCCTGCCGTGGAGCTACAGCGACATTCAGCATACAAGATCCGGCTCTGGCCGCCGGATCGCGATGCCCGCGTTGGAGCCGTTGCTCCCGCGAACCGGCTCGACGACGCGGGAAATGGCACCTTCGCGATCTGTTGGTGGAATGCCGCAGCTCCGTGAGCTGCGGCGGACTTTGGCGCTCCGGTGCAATTTCCCCGCTGACGCGTGAGACGCGTCGCTCACACGGTTCGCGTGAACAACGGCCCCGACGCCGGGCCCATCCGTATCTGCGGTCCGCTGGGCGGCGTCTCGTGGTGCTCGACGCGCCGACTTGCTGAGCGAACCGACTTCACCGCGCAGCCGGAAGTTGGCCGAAGCGAGTCTTCCCGTGGCGACTCAGGCGTACGCGATCCGATCGATGGAACCAGCTCCAGCGGTGTGTGCGCGATCGTGCGTCGTTCGGACAGGCTGGTAGTCGCCCACGGCTGCGACAGGATGGCGAGCGAGAGGCCAACTCGTCGCAGGACACGCCCGACAAGCAGGATCCCACCCAGTACAAACGCGCGGCGAGCGTCGGCACCGGATCGCTCGTGGCGCTGGCGTCGGGCACCGACGAGATGGCGGCCCGCGTGTTGAACGAAAACATCGGGCGCGGTCTCGCGCGGTCGGCCAGCGTGCTGTGGACCGACGTCGAGGACGGGAAGAAGAAGACGGCCGCGTTCGATCCGCTCATCGACAAGCGGGCGGCAGCGCTGCTCGATGAGGTGAAGGCGGCGTATCAGCTGCAGGCGGCGCAGCGAGGAGTGCCGGCGGCGGAGCCGACGCAGTCCGCGGAGGAGAGAGAGGCGGCGAACCTGCTCGTGGAGCCGGCGGCTGGTGGCGGAGGACGTGGACGAGGTGCTGGCGGTGCGGCGCCGGCCGCGGCTCCGGCCGGGCGCGGTGGCGGTGCTCCAGCGGGTGGCGCGGGTCCGGCGCCGGCGTTGCCGCAGGAGATGAACGCGGAGTTCGCGATTCTTCTGGGTCAGCGCAAGACGGCGCTCGAGATTCGCGATTTTCTGTCCGGCGAATTCACGCCGCTGCCGCTCGCGGATCTCATGGCCGTCCTGCGTGCGCGAGAAGCCGCGGGGACGATTCGGCTGACGCCGGTGAGATAGCGACAGAGGCTGGAGGCTGGAGGCTGGGGGCTGGAGCCTGGAGGCATCACTTCGTGGTGAGCTATCGGGACCGCATCCTCAAGAACAGCGGCGCAAGCACAGCCAGCAGCGGTCCGACGATCAACAGCATCGTGACCGGCCATCCCCATGGGTGGCCGTAGTTCAGTGTCCAGCCCACGCCGACGCGCTTCGGCACAAAGAGCGCGGGGTCCTGCGGGTTGTTGTAGAACTGCCCCCACTTCCAGCATGCATCGGGCGTGGCATCGCCAACGACGCTGCCAGTGTCCACGATCGTCGTCCGCTGGCGCAGGCGCCTGACCGTGACAATCATCCTCCACGTCAGCGCCAGCAGCAGAGCAGCGGCCACGATCCCGAGCGCCGGCGCTGGTAAGGTGGTGGACGAGAACACAGGCGCGATCGTCGCCCAACCAGTGATGATGGCGGCGACGTACGAGCCGGCCAGCATGGCCATGACGTTCAGCGCCCGGAGGTCCGGTTGACGCGGCGCCCGCGCGCTTCGCATGAGCGCATACGTCAGGGCGGCCATGGCGCCGCAGACGCCGAGTCCGAGCAGCGCGGGAACGATCGCGTCAAGAGACCTGGTACGCCAGCCGTCGGCCCGGCCGGCAAAATCCCAGTGCATCGGGAACGTGTCGGGAATGCGATCCCAGTGTGCCGCAAGGTACAGAGCGGCCGCCGCGAGAATGACAAAGGGACCGAGCTGGGCGACGAGGCCACCCGGCAACCCGGTACGCGGCGTGAGCTCGGCTTCCCGAATGGTCACGTGCGATAGTGAGATCGAGTGTGGCAGGACCGCCCCGTGTGCGCGTGCGAATGCGATGCACGCGCCAACCAGTTGTCCCACCACGCCGGCCACGAAGATGATCTGCCGGGCGGCCGCCCCGGCGATCGGCAGAAGCGCCAGTGTCAGCAGCCCCTGCGACCAGATGAACGCGCGGTACCGCAGCAGTGCCGAACGGCCCTCCCTGCCGCCGGCAAAGTCTGGCGAAACGGTCACGCCAAAAAAAAGGTCCGGCGCCGAGAACGACGGCAGAACGCTGAACACGGCCGCAACCAGAATGAACGACGCTGCGAAGATCGCGCCTGACAGGTCCACGTTACGACTCCTTGCCGGACCCGGCGAGCTGTTCCGTCATGGTCCTCATCGCCTGCGCGATGACGGAGGGTTGAAGCCCGGCCGATCGCGCTTCGGCAATGAGTTCACGCAGCTGTCGAAGAAACGAGGCACGCTGATCCGGCGACGCCTTGGGATGCGATCGATCGAGCACCCGCACGCCATGGTGGCGGCGCATATCGAGCCATCCTTCATCGGCGAGAATGCGGTAGGCCTCCGCCACCGTGTTGTGGTGGACGCCGAGGTCCACGGCGACCTGGCGAACCGTCGGGAGCTGGTCGCCGGGCTGAAAACGGCCGTCCACGAGAAACGCCCGCAGCGAGTTGGCAACCTGGCGGTAGACCGGGACGGGGGAACTCGTGTCGATGCGCAGCGTCGGGCGGCTGGACATTGTCTGCTGTCTACAGACAATAGACACTGAGGGCGGCCGTGTCAAGTCCCGCGGCTGCGTGGTCCGTGTCAGACGTCGAAGATGTCGCCGACGCCGCACGTGAAGCCGGGCACAACGCCCGCGGCATCGAGTTCGTCGCCTTCACGCATCGTCACTGCGAGGGTCGTGCCGCGCGGAATTGCTCGGAGATCAGCGGGATCGATGGGGAAGTTCCGGAGATTGCCCTCTTGTGCTACATGTAGCACAATGAGGTTCATGAGGAAGACGGGCGTACGCGAGGCGCGGCAGAACCTGTCGGCACTGATCGAAGAAGTCCGGAAAGGGCACGAGATCACGATTACCGACCGGGGACGGCCGGTGGCGCGGTTGGTTCCTCCCCTTTCTTCGGTCAGTGTGCCCTTTCATGGTCGAAGCGCATTCCGCCGGACCATGCCGAAGCTGAAGCCGCCCGCGTCGAAAGCCGTGATTGATGGCCGTGAAGAGCGACACTGAGGCGACGGGCGTCTACATTGACGCCAGCGCGCTGGTGAAACTCTACCTGCCGGAGCCAGAGAGCGAGTGGCTCGATGAGTTTCTGCAGGGCCGTCGCGATCTGATGATGTCGGAGCTGGCGATCACCGAGGTGCTCTCCACGGTTGCGCGCAAGCGCCGCGAAGGCGGTCTCACTGCTCGGCAGGCCAACCAGATTCGAGACGCCATCTTCCGGGACGCCGGGTCGGGCTCGTTCACGCGACTGGATCTCTCACCAGCCATCCACCGACAGGCCGAGCGGATGTTGCTGACCACTGAGTCTGTGCCGTTCAGGACGCTGGATGCGCTACACATCGCGCTGGCGGTCTCCGGAACGGCGGAACTCATCGTGACCTTCGATCGTCGGATGGCTTAATCCGCCGTCCGGCACGGGCTCGATGTCGTTGACATCGAGTAAAAGGCGACGTTCAGATCTTGCCGACCGCTCGCAACTTGGCCGCGCTCGCGCAGCTCTCGACCACTGAGAAGTAGCGGCCCACGGCGGCCGTGCCGACATCGAATGGATTGTCCTGGCCGGGCTTCCGATTGGCGGCCGTGTGCGCCTTGTAGTAGGCGTTGTCGAACTCCGTGTGGTTCGACACCATGGCCGTCGCGCCGAAATCAGCGGCCGCGTTGGCCATCTTCCTCACCGAGGCGATGTACGTGTCGTAGTACGCGGCGTCGCCGCCGAACGGAATGGCGGTGCCGCCGACGTACGCGACGCGCAGCGGCTTGCCGTTGTCTTTCACCTCGAAGAGGAACGAGATCGTCCCGGGCGTATGGCCCGGCGTGGTGACAATCTGCACCGAGGCGTCGCCGACTGAGAATTTCATCCCGTCCGCGCCGATCGTGTCGTGCTTCGGCTTGATCCCGGTGCGCTTGTCGACCGCATCCCAGTCGGGACCGCCGTACACGAGATGCGCGGCCGGCATCGTGTCCTGCAGGTACGGTGCGCCGCCGTCGTGGTCGCCGTGCGCGTGCGAGATGATGACGTATTTCACCTTGTTCCTGTCGAGGCCAAGCTTCGTCATCCCGCCGACGACCTCGTCGGGCGCGGCGTAGTCGAAGAGCGCCTCGAGGATGATGATGCCTTCGCTGCCCACGAGCGCCCAGGCACTGTGAACCTTGGTCCCGAGGAAATAGAAGTTGTCGGCAACTTTCGCAGGCTCGGCGTACCAAGATGCCCTGGGTGGTGCGCCGCGGCCTGCCCGGCCGGCTGGCGCGCCGTTCCCGGCAGTCGTGGCGTTGCCGCGAGCAGCGTTTCCTCCAGCAGCATTCCCTGCGCGGCCGCCAGCGGGAGCGGTTCCGCGGCCCGTCGCGGGCGACGGTATGCAAAGGCGCAGGAATGTGCCCGCCCAATCTGTACCCGCGGCGCTTTTGGCGGCGGACACAAGGCCGTCTATTGTTGTCTGCGCGGGGGTTGTCGGAGCGGGCGCTTGAGCCAACACGACGAGGCCGGCGCCAGCCATCACCGCCAGCACCGCGCCGATGCCGATTGCGCGCGAGTTCATTCTCATCTCCACACCTTCTTGCAGCGAGACTACTACGGATCACGCCCGTCCGCGGCTGCAAGCTCCGAGGGTACTGGGTCAGTTTTCCCTGGGCGGAGGAAGTTGCTGCCGCCGGACGGGACGACTCAGGGCCTCGCCGCCACGAATGGCGCGCGGAAAAATGCGTGCACCGGCCTGGGCTGACGATCACCGCGGCGATGCAGCCAATATCGATGGCCGGCGTTCGGAACAAGCGACGCCGGTGTGGTGCGATCGGTGGGGTGGTGTCCGGCCAGCCGACCGGTTGGCCGCGGTGAGGGACCTCGGCGGGCAACACGGGGGATCGCCACGGATTGAACTGACCCAGTACCGCTCAGAGCGTCCCGAGCGAAGTCGAAGGACGCCTCCTCTTCGCGAACCGGGAACCGCGCTTCGCGCGTTCATCGGGGTGCGGCGCCGAGTCGTCCCGGCCGTTCGCGCTCCAGCCAAACTTGAGATTGACCCGCTGCCGATATTTCGACCCGGAACACTTGCCATGAATCGCCTGGATCACGACAATCTGCGGATGACTGACCATGTGCTCAGTGAAAAGTCTGGCGGAGTGCTCGCGCTGACGTTGAACCGCCCCGAAAAGAAGAACGCCTTGACGCGGGCGATGTATCAGGCGCTTGCCGACGGTATCAACGGAGCCGAACATGATCCCGATGTTCGCTGCGTGCTCATTCAGGCCGAGGGCGACGCCTTCACGGCCGGAAACGACCTGGCCGACTTCGCGGTTGTTGGTCGCGGCGAGGCCCCGGAATCAGCACCCCCGCGAACGAATCCCCTGCTGGATGCGCTCACTCGGGCCCGGACGCCAATCGTCGCAGCGGTGAACGGACGGGCCGTCGGCATCGGCACAACGATGCTTTTACACTGCGATCTGGTGTTCGTCTCAGACGATGTGGTCCTGACGACGCCGTTTGTGAACCTCGCGCTGGTCCCGGAAGCGGCGTCCAGCCTGACGCTGCCGGCGCGCATCGGTCATGCTCGAGCGTTTGCCATGTTCGTGCTTGGCGAGCCGGTCGATGCCGTGAAGGCGGTCGCCTGGGGTATCGCGAATGCATCCTGTCCGAGGACGGAGTTGCGTGCCCGGGCTCGCAGCGCGGCAGACGCCATCGCGGCCCGGCCGGCGTCGGCGGTCGTGCTGACCAAAGGCCTGATGCGCGATCCGGTAGCGCTGGCCGCGCGCATGGAGATCGAGGGCGTCCATTTCGCCGATCAACTGAAATCACCGGAGGCCAAGGAAGCGTTCGCCGCGTTCGCGGAGAAGCGTGCTCCTGACTTTTCCAAGCTGGCCCGCTCGTGAGCGCGAGTCTGGCGGGCAAGACGCTGTTTATCACGGGTGCCAGCCGCGGCATCGGCCTGGCCATCGCGCTCCGGGCCGCCCGCGACGGCGCCAACGTGGCGATCGCGGCCAAAACCGTGGAGCCGCACAAGTATCTGCCTGGCACCATTCATTCAGCGGCGAAAGAGATCGAAGCAGAGCGACTTCATCCCGCCACCACCGGATCAGCGCACCGGCATCCGCTATGATGTGCGCTATGGAGGGCGCATGACGTTCCTGAAGAAGCTGACGATCGGCGCATGGATTCTGAGCGCGGCGACGGTGGCCCTGGCGCAGGACGGCGGAATCCAGGTTTGGGGCGTCCGCGTGCTCGCGACCGATCCCGAGGCCATCGCCGCGTTCTACGAGAAGGCCTTCGGCATGTCAGAGGTCGCGCGGCCGGTCAACTCTGCCACGACGAAGGAGATCCTCCTCAACTTCGGGGCGACTCCTGACATCGCCAAGCGAGCCGCCACGACATCAATTGTGATCTACACGCGCCCCGCCACCGCGCCGGCCGGCGCGATGGCATCACTCATCCTCCGCGTGCCGGATCTCGATAAGGCAATCCAGGCGGTGAAGGCCAACGGCGGGACGGCCACGCGGCCGCCAGGCCGGAATGCCGTGGTCAACGTGAGCTACGCGTTCGTCACGGATCCTGATGGCAATCAGATCGAGCTGGTCATGGAGGCGAAGTAGAGGAGGTCGAGATCCGCGTAGTCTGAGTCGAGATTCGAGGTGGTGGAGTCGAGATCTGCGTGTCCTCAGTCGAGATTCAGGGAGCCAGAGTCGAGATTCGCGTGGTCAGCGGCGAGATTTCGTGACGCCCGTCGGCGTCTCGATGGATCCGAGGCCGCATCGGGCGCATCGGTCGCGGGATCGGCGACACCAGCTTCGGGATCGGCGGCATCAGCGCGTGTGATCGGTGACGCCACTGGCGACATCCGGCAGTCAGAACCCTTTGTTCAGGCGTCAGCCCCGCAGATCCGGGCGGCAGATCTGTTTGCCTGGCCGTCAGCCGGCGATGCTCGGCCGTCAGACCTTCATGATCGGGGGTCAGCTCTCCGGATCGGTGGATCCGGCCTCGGGATCCGCGCACGTGACCTCGGGATCGGTGCATCAGTACAAATGAAACCCCGTTGCTCCGTTCCTCCGTGTTGATCCGTTCCCTCCGTCCCCTCCGTTCTCTCCCATCCCTTTCACAACTTATTTCGCTCCGCCTGTTTGTCCGTTGCCTCCCCGTCCGACAATCGGCGTGTGCGCGTCGCCACTCAGAATCGGATCTACCGCTTCGGCCGGTTCACATTCGACCCGCACCTCCGTCGTCTGACGCGCGGGGCGCGCGTCGTCGCGCTCCACGACCGGTCGATGGACGTTCTGGTTGTTCTCCTGGATCACGCCGGCGAGTTCGTCAGCAAGCGGCTCGGGTACCGGCTGCTGGTGACAGAATCGTCCTCAGCTGCGTCGTCGTCGGCTGACACGGCAGACGCGGACCTCTCGGCTGACTTCTCGCCCGACTTCTCACCCCACTTCTCAATCGACGAGCTGCTCGAGCCGCATCGCGCGTTTATCACCGGCCTTGCGGCGATCGAAACGCTGGGACGCGATGCGGTGGCTCGCGCGCACGACGCATTTGCCGAGGCGCTGCGCCTCTGTCCGGATGATGCCGCGTCGCACGCCGAGCAGACAAGAGTGAACGAGCGATGCTTCTCGGTGGTGATGTGGGAATCGCCTGGGAGCTTCACCAGGCTCTTGTCCGGCCACTTGAGCGTGCTGGGCTCGATCGTGCTGAACTGCGTTCAGAGTTCGAGCGAGTGTACGTCGCGATCGACAAGGAGTACCTCTGGGCAGACGGTGACCGGTTGAAGCGCTGGATGAAACTTGCGCTGGCAAGGTTCTGGTTGAATCCGCGGGCGATTCTCGGCCGAGAGGCCGCCATGCGAATATTCGGGAGACGTTCGCTTTCGGGACAGATTCCGCGGATTGGCGCATGACGGGAGGCGAAGGGACGGAATGGCTCGCCGGAAGCCACGCAGACAAATGGAGCGACTATCCTGAATCGATGCAGGGATTGCACCTAATTGGTGAGAGGACGTGGCTGGTTCGCCCCGAATGGGAGTGGCCTAGAGAGGAGAGGCGCCGAGGCCTGATCGCTGGGCCGTTGGACGGAGCTGTCCAACGGCGGGCGATCGAACCTCCGAGATTTGAGTCGCTCGGCGAGGGCTGGCTGGTCTTGGCCACAGCAGAGGCAGTCGATGCAATGCGGCGCATCGCGCCTTCGACGCAGGTTCACTTGTGGGTCGAGCGACACTCGCACGGCGACAAGCCGTACGATGGAAGCTGGCATCTTTCGAGAGCGTTGTAGACCGGCGGAATGCGTGCGCGCCGGCTCTTCCTGGCGGAGATGGCGGCAAGGCGATCACTGAACCCGCTCGGTGAGTGTTTTCTCACCGTAAGCGGCTCGACCCGTCGGCCGCGCGAGGACGCAGGATGACGGCCTGTTCGCTGCGGATTCTGCTACTCTAGCATCGTGAAGATTACGGTCGAATTGCCGGGCGATATTGCGCAGCGACCGGATCCCGGCCAGCAAGCGCTTGAAGCACTCGCGATCGAGGGCTACCGGTCCGGCGCGTTGACGCACTACGAAGCAGGCCAACTGCTGCAGCTGTCGCGGTTCGAGTTCGATGGATTGCTCAAGCGCCGCAACATCGACGCCCACGCGTACGACGTCGAGGATTTCGATCAGGACCTCGAGACGCTCGAACGACTCGAGGCGAGCGGCCTGATGCCCCGGTCGTGATCGTCGTCGTCGCTGATACCTCTCCGCTCAACTACCTCGTTCAGATTCGTTGCGACCACGTCCTGCCCGCGCTGTACGAACGCGTCTTCGTGCCCACGGCTGTCGCGCCGGAGCCTCCAGCGCTTGCGACGTGAGACCGATGTACGGCGCCGTGGCATGACCGAGGAACAGGTCGAGACGACGGTCGATCGCGCCGTTCAGGATTACCGAGCCGAGCCGCGTAGCCGTTAGTGCACCAGGTCGTTCCCGATTCCAACGTATTCATTTCTGCGCTCGTTTACGGCGGTAAACCCCTTCAACTGCTCGCAATGGGCGTTGAGCAGGAAGTCACGCTCCTCACGTCACCTGCGATCCTCGAAGAGACGGCGAACAACGACATTCCTCGACGCGGTAGAACGCGCCTTCATTCAACGATAGGTGTACATCATTCATAACACCTGAGCGCTGATTGCGAAGGCCGCGACGCCGCCTCACCGAGCGCCGGAGGACGGCAGGCTTGCCAGCGTCGGCGTGCGCGCCTTCGCGACGATCTCGGCCAGCGGCATCGCCATGAGCGTGAACGCCGCAACAAACAACGGCCAGTTGAAGGTTGTCGGCAGCACCCGTCTCGTCGCGTCGAGGCCCTGGTCGACCACCCGAAGCGAGTCCGCCATGAATACGTACAGAGCCA
>JBGOTP010000064.1:0-17478 GCA_041476545.1 Vicinamibacteria bacterium
CCACCGCCAGAGGCGCCACCTATCGAAGCGCCGCCAGTGGAAGCTCCTCCGGTGGAAGCCCCGCCGACCGAAGCGCCGCCTCCTTTTGAAACGCCCCCGCTTGAAGTGCCACCGATTCAATCGCCACGTGCAGGACCCCGTCCCTCCTGGGGAGCGGGACGCCTCCCCGCGGACGCAGAGGCCCGATTCGTTGAGGGCGCCGCCTACTGTGGAAGGTTTTTCATGGGAGAGAGTGAAGCCCAATTGGCGCTGTACAAGGTGACCGCCCTATTGGAATCCGAGCGCCTCCCCTACGCCGTCATCGGTGCGTTCGCCCTCAACGAGTACGGCCACCGACGCGTCACCGTAGACGTCGATCTGCTGATGCGCGAGGAGCATCTTCAGAAGTTCAAGCTCAAGCACCTTGGGAAGGGCTACGCAGAGCGGATCCCAGGGACTGGCAAGCTGCTCGACACGGAGCACGGGGTGAATATCGACGTCCTCAGTACGGGCCGCTTTCCCGGGGACGACAAACCGAAGCCCATTGCCTTCCCGGATCCCGCAACGACGGCGTTGCGTGGCGAGCGCTTTGCGTTGCTACCGATGGCGCGCTTCATCGAGATCAAGATCGCCTCCGGCATGGTGGCCCCTCACCGCGCCAAGGACCTGGTGGATGTTCAAGAGCTCATCAAGAGTGCTGCGCTTCCCGCGAGCGTTGCAGAGGAACTCCACCCCTGGGTTCGTGACACGTTCGCTGAGCTGTGGCGACTGGCTCAAACCCCTGATCCGTTCTGAGCGCACGCCGCGCACTTCACTGGTCACCTGTTCGACGTCGGTGGACGCCTTTCACCTATCGCTCTTCCCGATCCCGCGCCGTCACCATGTTCTTGCTCGCCGCGGTACGGTACTTCTCGAACCACGCCATGAGGTAGAGCTGCTGCAGTAACTGATGCGATGGCCGGCGCCAGCCGTGAAACTCCTCGGGCATCCGCACCATCAGCGTGTCGGTTTTCTTCACCATCTTCAGCGCGCGGTAGAACTCCTCGGTCTGCACGATGGGCGTCCGCAAATCCGACTCACCTGTCATCACCATCGTCGGCGTGGTGACATTGCCGACGTAGTGGAGGGGCGAGCGTGCCGCGTACTCCGTGGGGTCTTCCCACGGGTACTTATTGAACTGCCGGTACCAGCTGGCGCCGTCGGTGATGCCGACAAACGACGCCCAGTCGATGACGGGCCGCATCGATACGGCCGCGCGGAAGCGGTTGGTGTGACCCACGATCCACGCGGTCAGCACGCCGCCACCCGAGCCGCCGCAGACAAAGAGGTTGTCCTTGTCGACCCAGCCCTTGGCAAGCGCGGCATCGACGCCCGACATCAGGTCGTCGTAGTCCTTGCCGGGATACGACTTCTGAATGCCGTTGACGAAATCCTGTCCGTAGCCGGTGGAGCCGCGCGGGTTCGTCCAGAGCACCGCGTAGCCGTTGGCCGCCCAGTTCTGAAACGACCAGCTCCAGGCCACGTTGTACATGCTCCACGGCCCGCCGTGAATCCACAGCACCATCGGATACTTCTTCGCCGGATCGAAGTTGGCCGGCTTCATCAGCCAGCCCTGCACTTTCAGGCCATCGGGTGCCGTGTACCACATCTCTTCCGCGTTCGCGAGCGTGACGCCCGACAGCACGTCCGCGTTCACATCGACAAGGGTCTTCATCTCCGCCGGTCGCGCCATCGCGAACGTGACGAGCACGCCAGGCTCCTTGACGGACGACCGAATGGCCGCCACCTGGCCGTTTGTCGCAATCGACAGCGCCGTCAGCGTGTGCGTGCCGGAGGTGAGCTTCTTCGGCGCACTGCCGGCAGCCGCGGCGATGAAGTACTCGTTGGTCTCGCCCCTCTCTTCCATCGAGTAGTAGACGCCTCTGCCGTCGGCGGACCACTCGACGTCGCTCGGCGAACTCGGCAGCGCGCCGGCCCACAGGCGCTTGGCCCCGCCCGCGGCATCCATGATGTACAGATTGTTGAGCGTGCTCGTGTAGTCCTTGTCGTCGTAGCCGACGTAGGCCACCCACTTGCCGTCGGGCGACGCCACCGGGCCGCCGTCCGGACCGTCGCGATCCGTCAGCGTCTTCACGTCGAGCGTCGCGAGGTCGATCGAGTAGATCTCTGAATTTCCGCGCTGATACTCGGCCTCGGGCTTGCGAATGCCCGACACGAACACGGTTTTCCCATCAGCCGACCACTCGGGCCCGTTGTGATTGAACATGCCGCTCGTGATCTGCCGCGGCACACCGCCGACAATCGAATCGACCGTGAACACGTGCGCGTACCTCTTGGTTGTGGGACCGGTGCCGTCCGAGCCCCACGACAGCCGATCGACCAGCACCGCGCCTCGCGCCAGCTGGGCGCCACGTGGTGTCGCGGGCAAACGCACAGGCAGCAGATTCGTGTCGTCCGGCAGACTCATCGTGAACATGATCAGCTTGCTATCAGGCGACCACTTCAACCCCGACGGCGCGCGTTCGCCGCGCGTGATCTGCAGGGTCTCGCGCGTGTCGGCCCACATCACGTGAATCTGCGAAGAACCCGAGCGGTCCGACAAGAACGCGATGCGCTTGCCGTCAGGCGACCACACCGGCGCGCTGTCGCGCCAGCCGCCGTCGGTGAGCTGGCGCAGCCGCTCGCCCTTCACATCGACGATCCAGAGATTCGACGAACCCTGGTCGCGCATGATGTCGACAAAGCCGCGCGCGAACACCACCTGACTTCCGTCAGGATTGATTTGCGGCGCGCTCACCGATTCCATGTCGAAGAACGTGGCCTTATCGAGAACCTTTGACTTCGTTTGGGCAGAAACGGGTAGAGCCGTCAGAACCAGGGCCAGGACGGCCAGCACGGATCCGAAGCGAGGGCGCATATGGAAACTCCTTCCGGTGTGAGGTTGCAGCATCACACGAAGCGCGACATCTCGTCGGCAATCGCCCGGTGCTCGTCACGGCCGAGCCGCTCGCGCAAGGTTCTTCCGGCCGGCGGCCGGGACGACACGATCGTCGTCAAAAAGCGCTCTTTCGCGCGCTGCTGGCGCCTGAGCGCATCCTCGACACGAGTCAGAGAAAGCCGTTCCTCCTCGACCGCGTGGACCATCGCTTCGAGTGTGGCCGCCTGCATCGCGTGGTCGCCGGACTGACAAATCAGGATGCCGTCGCAGCCGGCGGCAATCGCCAGAACCGCTGCCTCCGGCACGGTGTAGTGGTCCGCAATGGCCTTCATTTCCAGATCGTCGCTGAGAATGACGCCCGGATAGCCGAGTTCCTCCCTCAGGATACCGGTGATGATCCGCTTCGAGAGCGTCGCCGGTCGATCCTCGTCGAGCGCCGGCACGAGAATGTGCGCCGTCATGATGGTCGCCACGTGCGCCTCGATGGCGGCCCGGAACGGCAGGAACTCCACTTCGCGCAGCCGCTCAGGCGGATGTTCGACAAGCGGCAGCTCGACGTGCGAATCGGTGCTGGTATCGCCGTGCCCTGGGAAATGCTTGCCACAGGCGGCGACCCCGCCGGCCTGCAGCTCGCGGATGATGGCGCTGCCAAGACGGGCGACATCGGCCGCCGATTCCGCCAGCGCGCGATCGCCAATCACCGGGTTCTTCGGGTTTGTGAGGACATCGAGCACGGGGGCGTAGTCGAGCGTGACACCGACCGCCTTGAGCTCAAACGCGAGCGCTCTGGCAAAACGCCGCGCAAGGGCCACATCACCGCTTCGTCCCAGCGTGGCCATCGCCGGCCACTCTGTAAAAGGCGCCTTGAGGCGCGCAACACGGCCGCCCTCTTGATCCACGCTGACCCACGCAGGCAGCTCGCCACCGAGACGCGCGGCTTCGTAGGAGAGGTCGGCCACCTGCTCGGGATCGACGATGTTCCCGTTTTTTCCGAGGAGGATGACACCGCCCAGACCAAACTCGCGAGCGATCGCTTTTAGTTCGATCGGAATCTCTGCCCCGTTGAATCCGGCGATGAGCAGCCGGCCAATCTGATGACGAAGCGCAACGGGCGACATGACGGTCAAATTCTACCTATAATTTAACCGTACGGATTGCATCCTCCATCGTCTCCTCTGCTCACAAGGCCTGGTCGTCGCGATGAGCGCTCCGCCCGCCACTTCCCCTGCGACGAGCGTGCAATGGCTGATATCGACCGGTGGAGGCGTCCAGCCGATTTGGCGGTCTGACGGGAAGGAACTGTTCTATCTCGGCCTGGACGGCTCGCTCTACGCCGTGGGCATCGAGGCCGACGGCGCCCAGCTGAAGTCGAGCACCCCCAGGACACTCTTCAAGACGCCGCTGAGAGACTTCTCGGCCAACGTCGAACAGTACCGCGCGACGGCTGATGGCCAGCGGTTCCTCTTCAAGGTTCCGGTCGGCGACGACACCCAGCCGCCCCTTCGCGTGATCATGAATTGGCCAGGGCTGCTCGAGAAGTAACCGGGCCATCTCGGCGTGCTCGGCCCTCAGATACTGGAAGTATTCGTCCCGTGACGCCACGCGAACCCGAAATCGCTCCAGCGCCAGCGCCACAGAGGACTGGTCGAACGTTGCCGGCGCGTGAAGGGCGAACACACACGTCTGAACAAGGCTCGGCGCGTTGGCGACGCGGAGGCCACGTAGACCGATCCGCGATCCGGAGCGGTCGACACGTGCCGCCCAGCCGCGCATGAGCGGGGCTCTCTCTGTTAGCATCACTGCTGGACGCGCGCACGGGCGTCTCGCCGGGAGTGGTCATGGCGCGCGCCGGGAGATTGATTGTGATACATAGAGCAGCATCGGCAGGCGTGGTTGCGGTGGCGACGGCCATCGTGCTGTTCTCCGGGTTTGACCGGGAGGCGTCGGGGCAGGTCCCGTACAAGGCACCCAGGACGCCGGACGGCAAGCCAGACCTGCAGGGCATCTGGCGGGTCATGAACACCGCCAACGTCAACATCCAGGACCACTCGGCCAGTTCCGCGGGCCCTGCCGGTCATGCCGTCGTGGTCGACAATGAATTGCCGTACTTGCCGGCGGCGCTCGAGAAGAAGAAGCAGAATGCGGCCAACTGGCGCACGGCGGATCCGGTCAGCCAGTGCTACCTGCCCGGCGTGCCGCGCGCGACCTACATGCCATTCCCGTTTCAGATCATCCAGACGCCCGGGCACGTGGCCATCGCCTACGAGTACGTACACGCCCAGCGAATCATCTACACCAACACCAAGGGCCATGCGCTTGACGTCGAGTGGTGGATGGGCGACTCGCGCGGCAAGTGGGAGGGCGACACGCTGGTCGTCGACGTGACCAACCTCAGCGACTCGACCTGGTTCGACATGGCCGGCAACCACCACAGCAACGAGCTGCACGTCGTCGAGCGCTATACCCGCACCGGGCCCGACCACATGCGTTACGAGGCGACGATTGAGGATCCGAAGGTCTTCTCGCGGCCCTGGAAGATGAGCATGCTGCTGTACCGCATGAAGGAACCGAACGCGCAGATCTTCGACTACGCCTGCTTCGCGTTCGACCACAACGAAAAAGGCGAGTCGATCTCGCTGGCTCGCTAACTCGGAGGATCCTGTGAAGACACGAATCCTGTATCTCACCATCCTTGCCGCGATGTCGGCGTCACTGTCGCCGCTGGCGGCGCAGCAGCCCCGGAAGAAGGCGGCGGTGAAGGCGGCGCAGACCGTGCCGGGCGCCGCTCCCAAGAAAGGCGCCGCTCCCGTGAAGGGGGCGGCCGGTCCCTGGCAGCCCGCGAAGCTGTCCGACGGCCAGCCCGACATCCAGGGTCTGTGGGGCGATGTGCTCGAGAACATCGCCAGCCTCAACGTCGAGCCCGGTGAGCACCTGCTGCAAATCGGCGCGCCGAAGTACCCGGCGCTGAGGATGTTCAAGGGGTTCATGGTCGATCCGCCCGATGGGGTGATGCCGCACCAGCCATGGGCGCTCGAGCGCCGTAACCAGGCGATGAAGGAGTTCCTCGCGCCGACGCCGGCGATGATGGACCCCCAAACGCGCGGCTGGCCGAACGGCATGCCCCGCGAGAACTACTACAGCAGCATCGAGAACGGTCCGTTCCAGATTTTCCAGCCGCCGGGCTACGTGGTGTTCTTCTACGAGATCCACCACGAGTTCCGGATCGTCCCGCTTGATGGTCGCCCGCACCCCGGCCAGGACATCAAGCTGTGGGAAGGTGACTCGCGGGGCCATTGGGAGGGCAACACGCTCGTCATCGAGGTCATGAACAACGACGACTCGACCCGCTTCGACGTGATGGGCAACTTTCACAGCGACCAGATGAAGGTGACGGAACGGTGGACCATCCTCGACAAGGACTCGATCGACTACAAGGCCACGATCGATGACCCGAAGGTCTACACGAAGCCGTGGACGCTCGGCGTGAAGATGGTGCGGGCGAAGCCAGGCACGGAAATCTTCGAATACGCCGGCGTCGAGGGCGACAAGGCCGCCACGGTCACCGCCCCGGCCATCATCAAGTACAACGAGACGAAGACGAAGTAACGGGACCGTCAAATTCTACCTATAATTTGGCCGTGCCGAACGGCTCCCCCATCCTGTCTCCCGTCACGTCTTCCGCGCCGACTCGCATCGATCTTGCCGGCGGCACGATCGACATCTGGCCGCTGTATCTCTTTCACGATGGCGCTTCGACCGTGAATGCCGCCATCAGCCTGCGCGCGCACGTGCGCATCGAGCCGAGAACGGGCGGGGGCATCGAACTCCGATCCATCGACACGAACCGTCGCTCGGAGGCGCGGCATTGGTCCGACCTGTCGGATGCCGACGATCTGCCGCTGCTCGCCCTGCTGGCGCGGCACTACCGCCTCGAGAATGCCACCATGACGACCCGCGGCGAATCACCGGCGGGAGCCGGCATCGCGGGGTCGTCGGCGTTGACAATCGCCGCCTGTGGCGCGCTCGCCCAATGGACCGGCGCGTCGTGCGAGGCCGAGCATCTGCTCCAGGTCGCGATGAACGTCGAATGCCAGACGATTCGCGTACCGACCGGCGTGCAGGACTACCGGCCGGCCCTCTACGGCGGCGTGGCCGCGATCGAGCTGGGGGTGAGCGGCGTCTCGCGCGTGGCGCTGGACGTTGATTGCGCCGAGATGGAACGCCGCATCGTGCTGGCCTACACCGGCGCTCCGCGTCAGTCGGGCACGAACAACTGGGAGATCATGAAGCGCCATCTTGATGGCGATCGCCATGTCTTCGATTGCTTCGAACGCATTCGCGACACGGCCGTCGCCATGCGCGCCAGCCTGCAACGCGGCGACTGGGATGCCGTGGGCCGCCAGATCGCGGACGAGTGGACCAATCGCAAACGCCTTGCACCGGGCGTGACCACTCCAGCGATCGAGGATCTGATCCTCCGGGCGACGGCGGCGGGAGCCACCGGCGCCAAGGTCTGCGGCGCGGGCGGCGGAGGCTGTCTCTTCTGCTATGGACCGCCTCACGCTCGCGAGGCTATTGCCAGTGCGCTCGCCGGCGGTGGCGCCCGCGTGCTCGATTACCATATCGAGACAGAAGGCCTTCAGGTTGGATAATCCGGCGATCGCGCGCATTCTCAAAGAGATCGCCGATCTTCTCGAGATCAAAACCGACAACCCTTTCAAGATCCGCGCGTACCGAAACGCCGCCGACATCGTGGCCAATCACCCGCACGCGCTCGCGTCGCTCGACGCGGCCGGCCTTCGCGAAATCCCGGGCATCGGCAAGGACCTCGCCGCCAGGATTCTCGAGATCGCGCAGACCGGCGACGCCCAGTATCACCGGGAGCTCCTGGCCGAGTTTCCGCCGACCGTGCTCGATGTGCTGCATCTGCAGGGTGTCGGTCCGAAAACAGTCGCAATGCTCTACCGGGAACTGGGCGTGCGCACGCTGGAGGACCTGGAACAGGCGGCCGCCAGCGGAAAGGTCCGCGCGCTGCGCGGCATGGGCGAGAAGAAGGAAGCGCTGATCCTCAAAGCGCTCGAAGAGCGAAAGCGTCACGCCGGCCGTCATCTGCTGTCAGACGCGTACGATAGCGTCGGGCCTCTCCTGGAATTCCTCCGTGAGCGGGCACCCGGGGTTGATATGACACCGGTTGGCAGTCTGCGGCGCGGATGCGACACCTGCGGCGACCTGGATATTCTTGCCTCCGCGCCTGCCTCCGAGCCCAACTCCGGCGCGACACCCGCACTGATGGATACGTTCGTATCGTATCCGCTCGTGGAACGCGTGCTCGGCCGCGGCGAAACCAAGTCGAGCGTACTCTTGAGGGGCGGCTTCCAGGCTGACCTGCGCCTCGTTCCACCCGAGAGTCGCGGCGCCGCGCTGCAGTATTTCACCGGTTCAAAGGCGCACAACATTGCCCTGCGCGACCGCGCCATAGGCCTCGGTCTCAAGTTGAATGAATACGGCGTGTTCCGAACCGCCGACGACGCGCGTATGGCCGGCGACACCGAAGACAGCGTGTACGAGGCGCTCGGCCTGCAGTGGACGCCGCCGGAACTGCGTGAAGCACGTGGAGAGGTCGAAGCAGCGCGGACCCGCGCCCTGCCGCGCCTTATCGACCGGGCTGATCTCCGTGGCGATCTGCACATGCACACCACGGAGACAGACGGCAAAGACGATGTGGCGGCGATGGCTCAGGCCGCGCGGGACGCGGGTCTCGAGTACATTGCGATCACCGATCACAGCCAGTCGCTCGCCATGGCCAACGGCCTCGACGAACGCCGCGCGCTTCTCCACGCCGCACGCATCCGGGCGGAGGATCGTCGGCACGGTGTTCGGCTGCTTGCCGGAATCGAGTGCGACATCAAACCGGACGGCACGCTCGATCTCGCGGACGACTGCCTGGCGGCGCTCGACTTCGTCGTCGCCTCTGTGCATTCGGCCTTCAACCAGGAACGGCAGCAGATGACGGATCGGCTTCTCCGTGCCATCGAGAATCCCCATATCGACGTCATCGGTCATCCGACGGGACGTGCGATCCTCAGGCGTGAGGCGTATCCGCTGGACATGGACGTCATCATCGACGCCGCCGCGCGACACGGTGTCGCCATGGAAATCAACGGTCAGCCGCATCGCATGGATCTCAACGACGTCCATGCGCGACTCGCGCGGGATCGCGGTGTTCCGATCGTCATCTCGAGCGACGCCCATTCCAAGGCTGGACTCGCAGCATTGCGTTGGGGTCTCGTCGTCGCCCGGCGCGCCTGGCTCGAGCCGGTGCACGTGCTCAACACGCGGCCGTTCGAAGAGTTCAGAGATCAGCTTCGCCGGAACAGGCGCTGAGGATAGAAGTTGAAGGGCTGAGGGCTAAAGGGCTAAGGGCTGGGGCTGAGACGATGAAACTGGTAATGCTGAGTCCGGATGAGAAACTGGCGGAGATCCGGCGGCTGTATTTCAAGACGACCAAACACACGATTCAGGACGACCTCGCCAAAGCCCTCGATCTGCTGAAGTCCATGGGCAGCGAAGAGGAACGCGAGCGCGCGACGGTGTACATGGAAGGGCTCGCGCAGATGCGAAAAGACTGGGGACTGGCGGGAGGCGGCGGGACAAAGTCGAAAGGCAAAAATAAAACGTCGGAAGGACGATGATGCTCACGCGGGCGATGCCGGTCGGGATCCCGACGGGCGGTGTGCCGACTCGTCTCGATCAACTCGGGCATGGCTGGGCGCCGTTGAAGGGCTGGGCGTCGCATCTGGATACACTGCGAGATCCGCGGATGTTTCCGCGCTATCCTGACCTGCCCATCCCATCTCCCTGCGGTCTCTCGCTTGACGGCAAGTCGTGACCACGCTGGCGGTTCGAGGCAAGTTGAATCCAGCCGTTCGCCCCGCTACACTGCAGCCATCGTCGGGATATTGGTTTATCCAGTTCCGTCGACTACTCGTTAGCCACACCAAAACGACGATCGGGAGACGACGGACGTATACTCGGAACATCCCATTCAGGAGAGGGTGCTCATGCCAGACGAGATTCCCGGCGTCCAATCGGATCCTGACATTCTCGGCGGCACGCCGGTCTTCGTCGGAAGCCGCGTGCCTGTCCGTGCGCTACTCGATTACCTGGAACATGGCCGACCGCTCGCGGAATTCCTCGACGACTTTCCGACCGTGCAAAAGGCGCTGGCGCTGGGGGTGCTTGAACACATGAAGCGACTCGTGACTCATGCGCCTTCTTCTCGATGAGTGCGTTCCAAAGCGGCTCAAGCGAGAGCTGCGCGGCCACGAGGCAAGAACGATTCAAGACCAGGGCTGGGCGGGCATCAAGAACGGGGCGTTACTCAAGCTCGCCAACGGGCAATTCGACGCGCTGCTCACGGTCGATCAAGGCATCGAGTATCAACAGAATCTTTCGGGGCTGAGCATCAGCGTCGTTGTCATGATGGCTCCGAGCAACGACGTTGACGACCTCCGTCCGCTATTGCCGGACGTTGAGCAAGCTCTCACGAGGCTGCGGCCTGGAGAAATCGTGCGAGTGGGTGGCTAACCTTCAAATGGAGCCGACGCGCCCGAGTGCCGTGTGATCATGCTGCTGGGGCGCGCGGCTCATTTGAATCGCTAGCCAGCTTCCGCGGGGTGACGGGACACACGATGTGGATACATAAAATGTCGCGTGGAAGGTTCACGAAGAGCCTGGGGTTGCTTCTCCTCGTGATTGTGCTTGTGATGGTCTCCCTCGTGGCCCAGGATGCGGCCTCCGGAAGCGGTCCCCGTTCGAATCATTGGACGATCCCGCCGACGGCCGCGACGGAGCACAGTCCCCTCAATGTGACACGCCAGACCCTGGCGAAAGGCCAAGCGCTCTATGCGTCGCATTGTGCGCGGTGTCACGGAGCCTCCGGCAGGAACGACGGTCCAGACAGTGACCCACTGTATGTCAATGCGGATTTGACAGATGCCAGCCGTATCGGGGTCAATCCCGATGGTGTCGTGTTCTATAAGATCTGGAATGGCCGCGGCGGATTGATTCCGCACGAGCGCATGCCCGGTTTCGGCTTCAATGGGACGCTCTCGAACAGTGACGTCTGGGCGCTCGTGGCTTACGTGCAGACACTTCGGGACAGGAAACGCGACTGAGTCGTCCTCCGCGTCGATAGAGATGTGCGGACTAACAGGGTGACTCGCGTTGGCGGCATCGGTGAAGTCGAGGCCGCCGCCGCCGAAGAGCGCGAGAAAGGACCTCTCGGATGACCGCTGAACAGCCGCTGTTCGCACGCGTGTCCCATCAGTTCACAGTTTCCGCCGAGCGCGTGTACGACGCGTTTCTCGATCTCTCGACGCGCGCCGCTTCATGCACGCGAGCGCCACAGGCGAGATGGTCCGCGCGGAGATCGACCCGCGCGTCGGCGGCACCTATGTCTTCGTCGACCGGCGCAACGGCGTGGACGTCGAACACACCGGCACGTATCTGGACCTTGACCGGCCGCGCCGGATCGCGTTCACGATGTTCGTGCCCCACTACTCGACAAACCCCGATCGCGTCACGGTCGACATCGTGCCGAAGGGGAGCGGCTGCGAATTGACGCTGACGCACGAGATGGAACCGGCCTCGCACCTTACGTTGAAGCCACGGCCCAGGCTTACATCGAGCATCTGAACACCCTCGACGCTCTTCTCGCGTAGTAGTGGGTCGGTTTCGGATCTGCTGACACGACGAGCCCGTCGAGATCCCTCACCGCCACCAACCGTTGGAGGCTGGGCGTCGCGATCGCACGACAACACGGCCGCAGCTCCCATCGCGGCGGTCACGGTCGGACGCGCGATGATCGCTGGGGTTGTCCGGATGCGATCCCGCGAATATGACTGTCCCCCGAGTGACCCGTTGACCGTCGCGAGAGCGGAAGTGTACGGGGCGGAGGACGTGGTGTCCGTCCAGCCGACCGGTTGGCGGCGGTGAGGGAGATCGGCGGGCTCAACAGGGTCGCACACAGCTCAAGCTGACCCAGCCAACCCCTTACTTCCGCGACACGCTGTCCACGATCCGCTTGCGCGCGGCGATGCGCAGCGCGCCCGGCACGTTGCGGTCCATGGCGAGCATCTGGGCGTCACGATCGTTCAGGCGGGACAGGAGGTTCATCGACAGGCTGATCGGCGTCTTCGGATTCCTGGTCAGGCCCGAGACCACCCCATAGTTCTTCATCCACGCCCGGTTGGCCCCAATGATGCGCAAGATATCTTCGGTGACGTTGGCCATTCGAGCAAACGCCTCAACCTCCTGAGGGGTCACCTTCGGACCGCTGAGCACGGCCGCCGCGATCATCTTGTTGGGATCGCGGATGAGCATCGCTCGCATCTCACGTGAACCCTTCATCGCCGCCTTCAGTCGATCCGTAAAGCTCATGCTGGCGAGCTGCTGGACGAGGCTCTTGCGGTCGGGATCTTCCTCCGGAGCTGGGGGTGCGGCTGGCGATTCGACCTCGATCAACGGGTCGTCGATCTCGCTCGTGAGCGCGTCCGTGGAGACGATGCCGCGATGCGCGAAGAACTCGCGAACATCCTCGGACACATCCGACCGCGCCAGAAACGCCGCGAGCGCGGCTTTCGGAATGCGGTTCAGCGTCGCGTCCGCCGCACCGCGGATCTCGAGATCGGCATCCTCGAGCAGCAGGATCAGGATGGCCAGCTGTTCGTGCGCGCGCGGCGCCAGCACGCCTTGAGCCGCGAGCAACCGGACATCGCGGGCCACCTCGCCTCGCCTGAAGAAATCGAGGAGCGGCGCCGGTCCGATCATCTGCCAGCCAGATACTGCCGGAAATTCTCCAAGGTCAGAGTGATCGTGGTTCGCTCGCCTGCCTTCCCGAGGGGTCCGGCCTCCGCACCGTTGAAGGTCACGACCAGCGCCGCCGGGTCGCTCACCGTCAAGATAAGGTCGCGGCGCACGTCGAGCAACCGGCGATCCCCCGCCTTCAGAAGTCGACCGACCGCTCGTTCTCCATCCACCGTGGCGACGACCCGACACGGTCTGGTGGCGATCAGGCTGACAGCGAGATGGCCGGCCGCGCCCTCCGCCGACGGCGGAGCCACCGGTCGAACGTCAGGGGCAATCACCGGCTCGGCCGCTGCCGCCGGCAGCACCGAACCCGTGGCCGCCGCGTCAGCCGGCGATCCGCCCGGATCGAGGCCCGGCGACGCCGGCGTCGGATCCGCCGCCACCGGATCCGAGGCCCGTGCCACCAACGCAGGGGCCTGCGCCGGCTTCACGGCTCGCGGCCACCCGGACACGCCAAAATAGAGGAGGACCACGGCGATCGGGACACTGAGGAGCAGCAGCCGAAGATAGGCCGACGCCATCCGGCGGTCGCCTTCGACGGCCACACTGTCTTCGACCGGCGCTGACGTGGGGTGACCTGCGGTCACCGAATCCTGCGGGAACTGCGCGATGAACTCTCGAACCGTTTCCTCCGGATCGAGACCGACCTCGATCGCATAGGAGCGCACGAACGCGCGGCTGAAGATGCCGCCAGGCAGGCGGGAGATGTCGTTCCGCTCGAGCGCTTCGAGCTGGCTCATCGAAATTCTCGTCGTGTTCGCGATCTCGCGAAGGGACATCCCGCGACCCTCGCGCGCCTCGCGAAGCTTGACGCCGAAGCCATCGATCTGACGGTTTGCCAAGATGCCTCAATGGTATCCCGACCCGTCAAACCGTGCGCGGGCAAGCTGCACAATCTGGTCTAACGGAATAGCATTACAGGGCTTCGCATCCGGTCCGGCACTCTGTCCCAGAAACAGCCCAATCGCTGCTGCCCCCGCTGCCCCGGATGCCGCCACAGCCGCCATCCGGTCGAGATCCACGCCGCCGATCGCCAGGACCGGCCGACTGACGGCCCGCACGATGTCGCGCAGACCGGCCGTTCCAAGGAGGGTCGCGGGCACAAGCGAACCGTCGTTCTTCGACGCACTCGGCCACACCGTCCCGGCAATCAGGTAGTCCACATGGGGCGCGACCGCCGCGGCCTCCGCAACGGTGTGAATCGACTGTCCGATCAGGAATCCTTTCGGCACATTTGCCCGGACGGCAGCTGCCGGCGCCGAATCTCCCCGGAGGTGCACCCCATCCGCGCCGCAGGCCAGTGCGACATCGAGGCGATCGTTCACCACGACCCGGCTCGACGTCCCGCGCGTCAGCGCCACAACTTCCGAGACCAGAGTAGACAACTCCATCCCGGTCAGGTCCGGCTCTCGAATCTGCACGACGTCGATCTGCGCGTCGATGGCGTGCCGCACCTGTTGGATGAGGCATTGGCGTGCGCGACCCGCGTCAGCCCCGCAGCCGGTGCAGAGTCGTCGCCGATCGCTCACGAGGTGCAGTATCAGGGTTCGACCTGCGGGTCCGGCCTGTCCGCGTACGAACTGCCACTCTCGGCGTCTGGTCGACTCGGTGGACCGTCGGTCCGATCGCGGGCCACGAACATCCCCAGGAGTTCGGAGACGCCCGCCGAGAGGTTCACGAGTCCCAGACCGGTCACAGCCCCTCGAATGAAGTGATTCGTGAAGAGCGGCCGCAACACAGGCCAGACGATGGCGAAGTAGTTGGTTTCCCAGAAGGCCGACCAGGGGAGCACGATCAGCAGGATGCCGACCTCGATGAAGAAGGCGATGAAGACGAGCCGGCGGATCAGGACGGTACCTTGCCCATCGTATCAAACAGGGCCTCGGGGCGAAACGATCGCCGATGGACATCCGAATAGCCGAAACGGGACAGCGCCTCGATGTGATCGGCCGTGGCGTAGCCCTTGTGGCGGTCGAACCCGTACCTGGGGTCGCGGGCGTGCAGATCGCACATCTCCCGATCGCGCGTGACCTTCGCCACGATCGAGGCGGCGGCAATGGCCGAACATCTCCGGTCGCCATGGATCACGCCACGCTGCGCCATCGGCAACTCAGGCACGTGAAACGCGTCCACGAGCACCATGTCGGGAAGGGGGACCAGAGCCAGCACCGCGCGCCGCATGGCGACGAGTGACGCCTGATGAATGTTGATGTCGTCGATCTCGCGCGGGTCCGCGGATCCGACCGCCCACGCAATGGCGTGGCGCGTGATGCGCTCGAACAACCGCTCGCGATCGATCGCGGGCATCAGCTTCGAATCGCAGACGCCCGGTATGTGCTGCGCCGGATCGAGGACCACGGCGGCCGCGACGACCGGGCCCGCCAGGCAGCCGCGGCCGACCTCATCCACGCCGGCGACGTAACAGAAGCCGAGGCGTCTGAGCGCGTTTTCCAGCGTCCGCGTGGCGGGCGTTCTAACTTTTCGTCTCCGTCCGGCCGGCGTCCTTCATGCGGGCCGCTTTGCCCTTCAGATCCCGCAGATAGTACAGCTTGGCGCGCCGCACCTTGGCCGAGCGCATCACCTCCACCTTCTGAATCGTCGGCGAGTGCAACGGGAAGATGCGTTCCACGCCCTGCCCGAACGACACCTTGCGCACCGTGAACGATGCCCGGGTCCCCCCTCGATGCTGGCCGATGACGACCCCCTCGAAGATTTGGATCCGCTCTTTCTCGCCCTCCCGCACCTTCACGTGCACCCGAACGGTGTCGCCCGATTTCATCGCGGGGCGTTCCGCCAGCTGTTGTTTCTCGATGAGTTCTATCGCGCTCATGATGCTATCCCCTCAGTTGTCTTTGTCACGGTGCGCGATCAACTCGCGCAGGATGTCCCGCTCTTCTTCGTCCAGTCTCGCCGCCGACAGCAGATCCGGTCTCCTGGCCAGCGTCCGCCTAACCGCCTGCCCTTTGCGCCACCGCCGGATCTCCGCGTGATTCCCCGACAGGAGCACGTCCGGGACATTCATGCCGGCTTCGCGCCTGCCTGATGCCTCGCCCATGCCCGCGGAATCCGCAGCCTCGGGCCTCGACATCGCCAGGTGCGCGGGCCGCGTGTAGTGCGGGAAATCGAGCAACCCGCGGATGAACGACTCGGCTTCGATCGACTGCTCATCTCCGACGACACCCGGCACGAGACGCGCCACCGCATCGATCACCACGAGCGCCGGCAGTTCTCCGCCGCTCAGCACGTAGTCGCCAATCGACAGCTCCTCGGTGACCCGCGATCGGACGCGCTCATCCACGCCCTCGTAACGGCCGCACAGGAACACGAGGTGCGGCTCCCGGCTCAGACGCTCGGCGACATCGTGAGTGAAGCGCGTCCCCTGGGGCGACGTCAGAATGACATACGGCCCCAGGCCCGCGGCATCACCCTCAATCGCATCGAGCGCTCGAAACAACGGCTCCGGCTTCAGCACCATGCCCGGCCCGCCGCCAAACGGCACATCGTCCACGACGCGATGGCGATCGGTCGTGAAGTCGCGCAAGTCGTGGACCTTCAGTGTCAGGGCGCCCCGCTCGAAGGCGCGGCCCACCACCCCGGCCCGCAACGGCTGCTCGAACATCGCAGGAAAGATTGTGACGATGTCGAAGCGCATTTCACCAACGCAGGGAAGTCCCGTTCAGTCTCCCCGATTGCCTCTCGTATTCAGCTCCAACAGCCCCTCCGGCGGGTCGATCACAATCCGCCTCGCCGCCGGGGCGATCACTGGACAGATCGTCTCGGCTAGCGGCACCAGCAGTTCTCCGCGGTCCGTATCCACGACCAGCCGGCTCCCATTGAAGGCACCTTCCACATCCGTCACGACGCCAACGCGATCACCCGCGGCGGTCTCGACGACGCAGCCGATGAGGTCGTGCCGGTAAAACGCGCCGCTCGGCAACGGCATGAGCCGCTCGATGGGTACTCGCAGTTCGGTCCCCGCGAGCGCGAGAGCCGCATTCATATCCTCAACGCCCTGCAGCGCAATCACCGGCCGTTCCCGCTGAAACCGGACCGTCGTAATCACGAGAGCGACAACGTCCTCCGGGCCCCCAGTGTCATCAGGCCGGCCGCGCTTCATGAACAGTTCGGCCCCCGGCTGAAAGCGATCCTCCGGAAAATCGGTTTCGAGATTGACGATGACCTGACCGCGAATGCCGTGCGCCCGGGCAATCCGCCCGACGACCGCCATCTCGTCCCAGTTCACGTTTGCCACCGGCCGCTAGGGTTTCCCGTCCTTGATCTCCAGGGTCACCGTTTTGCCTTCTTTCTCGCCGGCGCTCGCGGCGAGCGTGCGCAACGCGGCCACGGTCCGTCCCTGCCGGCCGATCACACGTCCCGACCCACCGCCGCCGACGAACACCTCGATCAGAGTCGTGCCTTTGTGCTCGGATTGCCGCACCTCGACATCCTCGGGGCGATCGGCCAAGGCTTTCGCCAGCACCTCGACGACGGCACGAACGCCTGTGCCTTCCGTGCTGCTCATGGCGTCACCGCGCCGGTTCGGTCAATGGCGCCGCAGCCACGGCCGTCGTTTTGGGGGCCGTCAGATGGCGTGCGATGAGCGTCCGGACCGAGTCGGACGGCTGTGCGCCCTTCTTGATCCAGAAGTCGACGCGTTCCCGGTCGACGGTAACGAGCGCGGGTTTTGTGCG
>JBGOTP010000065.1:0-17448 GCA_041476545.1 Vicinamibacteria bacterium
CTCGAGCCAGAGGTCGTTGCCCTCGCGCGTGCGCTCGCCGACGCCGCAGAACACCGACACCCCGCCGTGCTTCAGCGCGATGTTGTGAATCAGTTCCATGATGATGACGGTCTTGCCGACGCCGGCGCCGCCGAAGAGGCCAATCTTTCCGCCCTGCAGATAGGGTTCCAGCAGATCGATGACCTTGATGCCGGTCTCGAACATCTTCAGTTCGGTGGACTGTTGCTCCAGAGTCGGTGGGGACCGGTGAATCGGCCAGCGCTCTTTCGACATCACCGGCCGGTCGGGGAAGTCCACGGGTTCTCCGAGTACGTTCAGCACACGGCCGAGCGTTTCCGGACCAACGGGCACCGAAATCGGCTCGCCGAGGTCCACGACGGTCATCCCGCGCTGCATGCCGTCGGTCGGCTTCATCGCCACCGTGCGCACGCGATTCTCGCCGAGATGCTGCTCGACCTCGACGATCACGTCGATGGAGCCGGCGGCCGTACCCTCCGACTTGATACGGAGCGCGTTGTAGATTTCCGGCAGGTTTCCGGCCTCGAATTCGACGTCGACGACCGGTCCGATGACCTGAACGATTTTCCCGACCCGTTTTTCAGCCATGTTGTATCCCTTACAACGCCTGGGCGCCCGAGACGACTTCGATAATCTCTCTCGTGATCGCCGCCTGGCGCACTTTGTTCATGTAGAGCGTCAAGCTCCCGATCATGTCCGCGGAATTCTTCGTCGCGGCGTCCATCGCCGTCATCTGCGCCGCGAAGAACGCCGCGTTCGACTCGAGCAGCGCGCGATAGACCTGCACGTCAACATAGCGAGGCAGCAGCTGATTGAAAATCTCCTGGGGCGCGGGCTCGTAGAGGTAGTCGACCTGCGCGTATCCATCGCCCGGAGACGCCCCGCTCCTCGACGCGGTGCTTTCAACGTCGGCGCGCGCGATGGGCAGAAGCTGGTCCACCACGAAGCGCTGGGTCATGGCGGACTTGAACTCGTTGTACGCCAGGACCACGCGGTCGACGTGGCTGGACGTGTACGCCTCCACCGCGAGCTGAGCGACCAGCCGCGCATCCTCGAATCGCAGCTTCTGAAAGATGCCGATCTGCTCGAACGCGATGTTGAAGCCACGCCGGCGGAAGAAATCCCGGCCCTTGCGGCCGACAAGACCCAGCTCGCACGACTGGGCACTCGCGGCGATGAACGCGCCGGCACCCTTGATGGCGTTGGTGTTGAAACTCCCGCACAATCCCTTGTCCCCGGTCACCACAATCACCAGGGTCTTGCTTCCAGGATGGGGGTCGCGACCAGCCAGAAGCGGGTGGATCGACGGATCGACGCGCGCCGCGACACTCTGCAGCACACGCTGCATCTGCGCCGCGTACGGCCGCGCGTTGATGATCCGGTCCTGCGCCCGGCGCAGCTTCGACGCGGCGACCATCTTCATCGCTTTCGTAATCTGCTGGGTGTTCTTCACCGCGCGCACGCGGCGGCGGAGATCGATCAGTGACGGCACTACGCGGCCGCTGCCTTTCTCGCCGCAAAGTCCGCCGAGAACTCCTTCACGGCCCTATCGAGTGCTCCCTTGAGTTCATCGTCCAGCTGCTTTTTCTCCGCGATTCCGCGAAACAGCTGCGGGTGACGCGATTCGATGAACCGGTAGAGCTCGGTCTCAAAGACGCGCAGGTCTGAGAGCTGGATGCCGTCGAGGTAGCCGTTCGTGCCTGCGAAAATGATGGCGACCTGCCGCTCGACTGCGAGCGGCTCATACTGCGGCTGCTTGAGGATCTCGACCAATCGCGCACCGCGCGTGAGCTGCGCCTGCGTGGATTTGTCGAGGTCGCTGCCAAACTGCGCGAATGCCGCCAATTCGCGGTACTGGGCCAGGTCAAGCCGCAGCGTGCCGGCGACCTGCCGCATCGCCTTGATCTGGGCCGAACCGCCGACGCGCGACACGGAGTTCCCGACGTTGATGGCCGGTCGCACGCCCTGATGGAACAGGTCCGACTCCAGAAAAATCTGTCCGTCGGTGATCGAAATGACATTGGTCGGGATGTACGCGGACAGGTCGCCCGCCTGGGTTTCGATGATCGGCAGGGCCGTCAGAGAACCGCCACCCAGTTCCGTTTTCAATTTCGCCGCGCGCTCCAGCAACCGTGAATGCAGATAGAACACGTCGCCGGGATACGCCTCGCGACCCGGCGGGCGGCGCAGCAGCAGCGAGATTTCGCGGTACGCCTGCGCATGCTTGGACAAGTCGTCATAGACGACGAGCGCGTGGCGGCCGCTGTCCCGAAAAAATTCCCCGATGGTGCACGCCGAGTAGGGACTGACATAGAGCAGTGGAGCGGGGTCGGACGCCGTCGCGGCCACCACGACGGAGTAGCGCATGGCGTCGGCTTCCTCGAGCGTCCGGACGACCTGGGCGACCGTCGATTGCTTCTGCCCAATGGCGTTGTAGATGCAGATGACGCCGGTGTCCTTCTGATTGATGATCGCGTCGATCGCGACCGCGGTCTTTCCGGTCTGGCGATCACCAATGATCAACTCGCGCTGTCCCCGACCGATGGGCACCATCGCGTCAATGGCCTTGAGACCCGTCTGCATCGGCTCTTTCACCGGCTGACGGTCGACGACACCCGGAGCGATTCGTTCGAGCGGCGAGAACTGCTTCGTGTTGATCGGGCCTTTGCCGTCGAGGGGCTGGCCGAGCGCATTCACCACGCGGCCGAGCATCTCGTCGCCGACCGGGACTGAGATGATGCGGCCGGTCCGCTTGACGATGTCGCCTTCTTTGATCTCCTTGAACTCGCCGAGCAATACCGCACCGACGCTCTCCTCTTCGAGGTTGAGAGCAATACCGAATACACCGTGCGGGAACTCGAGCATCTCTCCCGACATGGCGTTCTCGATGCCGTGCACCCGCGCGATGCCATCACCGATGGAGACAATGCTGCCGACTTCGGCCACGTCAACGTCAACGGCATAGCTCCCGATCTGTTCCCGGATGATTTTGGATATTTCTTCGGCTTTGATGTCCATCTTGTGTGATTCCTACAGATTCTCCCCGAGCCGCTGTCGCATCTTCTCCAGCTGCGTGGTGATGCTGGCGTCGTACACCGTTCCCCCGACGCGCGCCACCAGACCGCCGATGAGCGTCGGATCGACGCGGGCCGCAAGCGTGACGGCGCGGCCGGTCGCCTGTGACAGGCTGCGCTGGATCTGCTCCACGCGTTCAGGCGTGAGGGCCGCGGCCGTTGTCACGTTCGCACGGATGACTTTCTGATGATCGGCCAGCCGTTCGCGGTAGGCCGACACGAGATCCGGCAGGAGAACAAGGCGATCGCGCTCCGCCAGTAAGATCAACAGCTTCGCAAGGATCGGTGAGATCCCGGCCTGTCTGGTCAGTTCAACAACCGCGGACCGCTTGCGGGGAGCAGGCACGGCCGGGTTGAGCAGCGCCTTTGAGAGCGCGGGATGCCGGGTGAACAAATCGGCAAAAGACAGGAGCTCCACCTCAATCGCGGGGAGATCGCCCCGCTCGGCGAGAGCGACGTCGAAGAGGGCGCGCGCGTAACGCGTGGCGGCGGTTCGGCTGGTCAATGTATTCGCTTGGGGGTTCGCTTGTTCCCTATTTTCACAAGCGGCAATTTATACCACAACATGGGCTCGCTACGCATCTGTCAGCGGTACCAGGCCTTCCTTCCTACTGGGGTCGGTTAGTTGCTCAAAGATTCGGATCAGTTCATCCTCCGAGACAAAATCGATCTCGATCCGGCCCCGGCCCCCGCGTCGCACGATGCGCACTCTGGTCCCCAGCGCCAGCTTCAGACGGTCCTCGGCGGCACGGGTATGGATGTCGCTTGGCTTGGGCGGCGTTGGTTCAGCACGTGCCCTGCCGGTCTCCATGATTCGCTTCACGAGCGATTCAGTCTCGCGAACTGAAAGACTGCGCGTGATGACGTCGCGCGCCATCCGGCGCTGATCGGCCTCGTCGGACAGCGCGAGAAGCGCACGGGCATGTCCCATCGACAGCGCACCGGAGGCAACATCGGCGCGCACCTCCTCCGGCAGCTTCAGAAGGCGCAGCGTGTTGGCGACTGAGGCGCGATCCTTTCCCACGGCAGCCGCGATACGTTCCTGCGTGTGATGAAACTCCTCCGACAGCCTCCGGTACGCGAGTGCTTCATCAATGGGATTGAGGTTCTCACGTTGGATGTTCTCGACGAGGGCCATTTCGAGCAGCGATTGCTCGTCGCCTGGCGCCACGTCCTTTACCACGACGGGCACGCGCACCAGTCCGGCTATCTGCGCCGCTCGCCAGCGGCGTTCGCCGGCGATGATCTGAAATCGATCGCCCATCCTGCGGACGACGATCGGCTGGATGACGCCGTTCACCTTGATCGATCGCGCCAGTTCTTCGAGTCGCGCATCGTCCATGTGGCCGCGAGGCTGGAAGACGCTCGGTGAGAGGCGATCGACTTCAACATCGGTCGTCGCGCCGAACCGTTCGGGCGCATCGGGAATGAGGGCGCTCAGACCCTTTCCAAGAGCGGGGCGTTTTTCCATTTGGTCGGCATTCATCAGGCGGCTGTGACCGCGCGCCGTTGGAGCACTTCGCGTGCGAGGGCAAGGTACGCCTCGGCCCCGCGCGATTTCACATCGTACAGAATGACAGGCATCCCGTGGCTTGGCGCTTCGCCGAGTCGCACGTTGCGCGGGATCACCGTGTGAAAGACTTTTTCCCGGAAGAAGTCCCGCACCTCTTTTGCGACCTGCTGTCCGAGATTCGTCCGCTCGTCAACCATGGTCAACAGCACGCCTTCGATGTCCAGCCCGGGATTGAGCGCGGCTCGGACACGGCGAATTGTGCCGACGAGATCGGCAAGTCCCTCGAGTGCAAAGTACTCGCAGTGCAACGGAATCAGCACCGCATCGGCCGCCACGAGCGCGTTGAGCGTCAGGAGGCCGAGGGACGGGGGACAGTCGATAAAGATGTAGTCGTACTTCTCGCGGCACGCGGTCAGAAGTACTCGCAGTCGTTCTTCACGACGCGGGAGAGAAACCAACTCGATTTCAGCGCCGGTCAGATTGCGGTCGGCTGGAATGATTTCCAGATGGTCGAGGCCGGCCGCGATGGTGAAGGGGCCGGCGTCAACTGCCGGTTCGGGAGTTGTCATGGCCTCGTACATCGTCCCGCCGACACCGGACTTCCCTCTTTGTCCGACGCCACTGGTTAAGTTGGCTTGAGGGTCGACATCGACCAGCAACACGCGCTTGTCGGCAAGCGCCAATGAGGCGGCAAGATTGATCGTCGTCGTTGTCTTGCCGACTCCCCCTTTCTGGTTGGCGATCGCAATGATCCTTGCCATATTTGGTTAAATAGCCTAAAATAGTGGTTGTACGGCCCGTCGAAGGTTCAAGAATAGGCGCGCAGGGAATTTTCGTCAACGGGTTTGAGAGATCTCTTCGCCAGGATCGATCGTTCCACGTGGAACACTAGGCCGCCGGTCATTGTCGAGCAAACCAATGGACTGCGCTGCCCTGGAGGACTGAGCCGGTGGAGTGGTCGTAACGCAGGGGATCGCCAAAATCTGGAGGCTCTCGTGGACCGAATATCGCCAGCCAACCTTTGGCGGCTAGGAGGTCGGACACGGCCGTCAAGAGCTTGCTTTCGAGCTTAACGCCTCGCGTTGTTACTAGCTGCGCACATCGGGGTTCACTCGGAGTAAAGTCCTCGATCCGGCCGGTCCATACGTTGGCACCGCTCAGCCCAAGTTGCCGGATGACCTCTCGAAGGAACGCGCTCTTTCGAGATCTCGACTCGATCATTGTCAAGCTGGCGGCAGGAGCCAGTATTTTCATGGGCACGGCCGGGGAGCCGCTCCCCGATCCGAAATCGAGCCAAGTGCTTGAGAAATAACGGATAACATCCTTTGTTACAAGAGGTTCTACGATTATCCTGTCCACTGCTGCGTCGGGATAACCGCCCAAGTGCAGCCCCGTCAAATTGATTCTCCGGTTCCAGCGTTCGAGAAGTTCGTAGTACAGGGCGAGTTGGTCTCTTTCTGCGGACGTCAACTCGACTCCGACGAGTGCGGCCCGTTCCCCGATCCGCCGACTGAGGCCCGACATCTCAAGCAAGCGGCTGACGCCGCGATCGGCCTACATAAGCGGAAAGCACCGCGATCGCAGCGGAAGTGACGCCCGGAATGCGCTGCGCATGGCCTATCGTGTCCGGACGAACCTGCGACAGTCGCTGGACAACTTCTCGGGAAAGTCCAGGCACGCCTTCGAACTGAAAGCCGAGAGGAATCCGACGACATTCGTCGCGCTGCGCTCGCTCAATCTCTCGCTCCTGCCGGCGAAGATATCCGGCGTATTTCACCGTCGTTTCAACGCTCGCGATGTCGACCGCCATTGCCGTCGGGTCGATCTCGATCGGAAGCCCCTCCGCGATCAAATGCTGGAGCTGCACGCCAGGCTGACGGAGAAATTGACCCGCGGGCACCCGTTCACCACTCGGAGCGCGCACCAGCGTCTGATCCAGCATGTGAAGATTGCGCGCAAAACGCGCACTGCGCGAAGAGTAGCGGTCCCATCGCTCGTCACTCACCAGGCCCGCAGCGCGCCCGCGCGCGGTGAGGCGCAGATCCGCATTGTCAATCCGCAGCAGGAGCCGGTGTTCCGCGCGTGACGTAAACATGCGGTACGGTTCGAGGCACCCCTTCGTGATGAGATCATCGACCAGGATTCCGATGTAGGCCTCGTGGCGCCCGAGCACGAATTCCAGTCCGCCCAGCGCCCTCTTGGCGGCGTTGACGCCCGCAACAAGGCCCTGCGCCGCCGCCTCTTCATAGCCGGACGTCCCGTTGATCTGTCCCGCGAGGAACAACCCTCCGACCCGCTTCGTCTCGAGCGTTCGGGTTAATTCCGTCGGCTGGATGAAGTCATACTCGACCGCGTACGCCGGACGAAGTATCACCGCATCTTCGAGACCTGCCAAAGAATGAACAAGATCGGCCTGCACGTCGCGCGGCAAACTCATGGAAAGTCCGTTGACGTAGATTTCGCGTGAGCACACTCCTTCGGGCTCGAGGAAAATCTGGTGGCGCTCCTTGTCTGGGAATCGCACAACCTTGTCCTCGAGCGAGGGACAATAGCGAGGCCCAATACCGCGAATCTGTCCGTTGAACAGGGGGGATCGGCCGATGTTGGCCCGTACCAGGTCGTGCACACGATCGTTTGTGTGCAACAAGTAGCAGTCCACCTGCTCGCGACCGATCGATGATGTCAGGAAGGAAAACGGCACCGGAGGGTCGTCGCCGCGCTCGACCGCAAACACGCCGTCCGAAACCTGACGTTCAAAGTCGATGCTGTCCCGGTCCAGACGAGGCGGCGTGCCGGTCTTGAGACGCCCCCATTCAAACCCGTATGACTTCAGCGACTCGGCCAGGTCCATCGATGGCGGCTCATCGGCGCGCCCTGCTTGATACTGGTCCGGACCAATGTGAATCAGACCGTTGAGAAACGTACCGGCTGTCACGACGAGCGATGAACAGCAGTAGACGTCGCCTTCCTCCATTGCAACGCCCGCAATTCGCCCGCGCTCAGTGAGAATGCGTCCGGCTTTTCCAAAAATCCACCCAATATTTGGCTCGGTCTCCAGCACGTCGCGGACCCACTGGCCGTAGACCCTCTTGTCCGCCTGAGCGCGAGGAGACCACACTGCGGGGCCTCGGCTGCGATTGAGGAGCTTGAATTGAATGCCGGTGGCGTCGATGGCGCGACCCATGAGACCGCCAAGGGCGTCAATCTCTCGGACTAAATGACCCTTTGCAGTGCCGCCAATCGCAGGATTACAGGGCATGTGCCCAATCGTGTCGGCCGACAGCGTGCACAATCCCACATGCGCCCCGAGTCGAGCGGCAGCGTAGGCCGCCTCGCATCCCGCATGGCCCGCGCCGATGACGATCACGTCGAACTGGTTCTTCACGACACACTCGCGCTCATCGTGGACTGGTCATTTCCCGATACAAAACCGTTCAAAGATATGCGCCAGGACATCCTCTGGCGTGCGACGCCCGGTTACGTCCTCCAACGCGCCACGCGCTTCCTGGAGATCGGCCAACACGAATTCCTCGGGGAGGCCCCCGTCTTCCAGGAGCGCTCCGCGCGCGCGAAGAAGCGCATCGCGTGCGCGTGCGACAAGCGCGATGTGCCGGACGTTGGTGATCTCCGGGCGATCAACAAGGGACTCGATACCGAGGCGTTCGAGGATCCGCTGCCGTAACACATCGAGTCCGAGTCCCGTCAACGCCGATACTTCAACGGCATCGGGCTGGAACCAAGCCGCCGGAAGATCAGCCTTGTTCGCAATGACAATGGTCTTCCTTGTGCTGGCCTCGCCCAGACTCTCACCGTCGCCCTCGCGTTGGGGCTCCGAACGATCGAGGACCCGCAGCACGAGATCGGCGACACTCGCTGCCTGCCTCGCGCGGGCGATCCCTTCGGACTCGACGACGTCGCCGGCCGTCCGTAGACCAGCCGTATCCACCAGTGTGACGCGAAGTCCCTCGAGGTCGATTGTCTCGGTGACCAGATCCCTCGTCGTGCCTGGAATATCCGTCACGATGGCGCGCGATGCACCGGCAAGTGCGTTGAACAGGCTCGACTTTCCGACATTCGGTGCGCCCACGACCGCGACGTGCAGGCCTTCTCGCACGATCCGCCCGCGCTGCCCGTCGGAAAGGAGAGCATCTGCACGACAAATGATCGCGTCGACCGCGGCGGCAAGTTCGC
Source organism: Vicinamibacteria bacterium (assembly GCA_041476545.1). Classification (GTDB taxonomy): domain Bacteria; phylum Acidobacteriota; class Vicinamibacteria; order Vicinamibacterales; family CAVVIG01; genus JBGOTP01. The sequence goes on from JBGOTP010000065.1 coordinate 8,797, forward strand.
TCGACCCGCCAAAGTGATACCCCTCGTCCGGAAAGTCCACGGATGCCTCGAGGCGCGCGACCAAATCGAAGAGCGCCGCATCCATCTCGGCGATCGTACGTGTGAGTGTGCCGTGGAGCTGGTCGAACGCTGCGCGCGCCTGCAACGGAGTCACGGCGTCGATCAAATCGCCAACCGCCTCGGCCTGCATGAGATCCATGCGTCCATTCAGATACGCCCGAAGAGTGAACTCGCCTGGCTCGGCAAGACGCGCCCCCCGTTCCATGACAGCCGCAACGATACCGCGCAGGACGACCGGACTCCCGTGGGCGCTGATTTCCACGACATCTTCACCGGTGTACGAAGCAGGTGCAGGGAAGTACGTCACGATGCCGTGATCGATTGTCGCACCCGCCTTCGTCCGGATTTCCGTAAAGGTCGCGTAGCGCGGCGTGACTGGACGGTCGCGCGCGATCAACGCTCTTCCGATGGCCAGGGCGTCGTGGCCGCTGAGCCGCACGATGCCGATTCCACCGCGCCCGGGTGGCGTCGCGATCGCGACGATGGTGTCGGTGGTGGAGAACATGACTCGGGCCGACCGGAACACGCGCCGCCCGAGAACCAGGCCGCCGAGCTGAAGCTCGGGCCTACATGCTCGGGTCTAGTTGCGTAGCGAGAGGTGAACGGTCTTCGAGAACGCGTCCCCGATACTTTCCGTCGTCACACCAGGCACTTCAGCAACCGCGAGATGCACAATCCGCCGCTCGTAGGGATTCAAGGGTCCGAGCTGCTCATCCTGGCCGGTCTGCTTCACTTTCTCAGCGAGAAATTTCGCCATCTGCCGCAGCTCGAGATCCTTGCCCTTCCGGTAGGCAAGAGCGTCGACGAATACCCGCCGGCCGTCCTCGAGTTCGCGACCGTAGGCCATGTCAACGACGTGCTGGAGCGCCTTGAGTGGCTCCCCGCGATGACGGACCAGAATCTCGGCGTCTTCACCCGACAGGTTGATGCGTGGACCGTCAGCTGTGTCTTCGACATCGATGGGCGTCTCGAGGCCCATCGCCGCGGTGAACCGCTTCAGAAACCCGACGATCGGTTCGGTGGAATCCGGCATGTCTCAGTTCTCCTGCGCGGCTGCATCCGTCTTGCTCGCGCCGACGCGCTTCATCCGGCGTTCGGCCGGCGGCCGCACGGTCCGGATATTCGGCGGCCCAATCCAGTAGTTCGTGCCGTACTGCTGCCCGATTGCCCAGAGGTTGCTTGCCAGCCAGTAGAGCGCGACGCCGGAAGGGTAGCTGATGAACAAGAAGGTGAAGACCACGGGCATCACCATCATCATCTTGCGCTGCACTGGATCGACCCCGGCGGCCGGCGCAATCCACTGCTGCCAGAGCTGGGACACGCCCATGAGAATCGGGAAGACGTAGTACGGATCCGGGCGGGACAGATCGTGAATCCAGAACACGAACGGCGCGCCCCGAAGTTCGATCGCGGTCGACAGGAGACTGTAGAACGCGATCAAGATCGGGAACGGGAGCAGCATCGGGACGCACCCGCTGGCCGGATTGACGCCGCGCTCCTTGTAGAGCGCCATCAGCTCCTGGTTCATCTTCTGCTTGGCGGGATCGCTCGCTTTCAGCTTGGCGTAGCGGTCCTGAATCGCCTTGGCTTCGGGCTGAATCTCCTGCATCTTGCGCATCGACACGACGCTCTTGTGCCGAAGCGGCAGGATGAGCAGATTGATGATCGCCGTCAACGCGATGATCGACCAGCCCCAGTTGCCGACGTAGCCGTTGATCCACTTGAGTGATGTCAGCAGCGGCACCACGATGACGGTGAACATCCCGAAGTTGATGGCCCGCACCAGATCGCGATCGATCTTCGCGAGCTCATCGAAGTCCTTGGGGCCGACGAAGAACTTCAGGGGCTGGTCCGGGCGTGTGGTCTCGAGTGAGTACGCCATGAGCGTTCGGGGAGGGACCGTTGATCCCGCCGGCACCGGCGTGGTCACCGGTTCGAAGGTGACCTTTACCGAGCCCGGATCGAGCACGGCCGTCAGGAAGTAGTGATCGTCGACGCCCGCGAATTTGAAATCGCCCTGATAGATCGGCTGCTTCGCGATACTGGCGGCCGTCAGACGCTGTTCCTTCCCGCCCGATGACAGCAAGCCGCCCGCTTGCTGTGAAAACCGCCCGGCCAGTTCGGCATCACCGAGTGCCGGCCCCCACTGAACCACTGGCGTGAGACTGGCGCTTCCGGCTTCAACCGTTGCCCGGAAGTTGATCACGAACGATGCCGGCTCGACGGAAAACTCTTTGACCACGTGCACGCCGGCCGTGTCCTGGAATTCGAACCGCAAGTGCACCGGCGTGGTCTCGGCTCCGGCGCTCGACATCGGAACCCCGGTCACGGTGTACAGCGCGGTGTTCAGCGTGTTCGTCACACCGGTGTCCGCGACGCGGAGCGAGAACGGCAGCGGCTGACCTGGAAGACTCTGCACAACGAGCTCCAACGGATCGCCATTGGCGTCGGTATATCCCTTCAGCCGCCAGCTCTTGAGCCGTGCGCCGCGATTCGTGAATACCGCGAGGACGTCGTGTGTTTTGACAGCAATGTCGTGCTCGCTTGTCTCGCCGATAGTGGTGGCTGCCGCGGGGGTTGGCGCCGCGATCGACGCCTTCTCCGGGCGAGGTGTGGCTTCAGCCGTCACTGCCCCAGCGGCGACAGTGGACACATGGTCACTGCCCGGCTTGGGGATGTCCGTGGCTCCAACCGCCGGCTTGGGCAGTGGCTTGACGAAGAGAGCCTGCCACGCGTAGATCACGAGGAAGCTGAGAAAGATGGAAATGAGAACGCGTCGTTCCATTAGCTAGCTTTGGCTGCCCGTGCACTGTTTGCTGGTGATTGCGCTCCCGCCCGTCCGCCGAGGCGGCACCGGATCGTGGCCACCCCTGCAGAGAGGCTGACAGCGTGCAAGGCGACGCGCCGCCAGCCACATGCCCCGAACAACGCCGTGGCGGTCGATCGCCTGGTCCGCGTAGTCGGCGCAGGACGGCAAGAACCGGCAGGATCCACCCAAGTACGGAGAAACAGCGAGCTTGTAGCCTCGGATGAGGCCATGCGCAGCAGCTCTAGCTGGACTTGCGGCTGCCGTGGCGAAGACAGCGCGCAAGGTTCCGACGGTAGTCCTCTTCAAGTGTAACCAAGCTGGTGTTGAGCAGTTCGCGCTTCGGGACGACAACCACGTCGAAGCCAGGCGCAATCTTGTTTCGTAGAAAGACCTCTCGAATCAGTCGTTTAGCCCTGTTTCTCTCGACGGACCCTCCGAGCTTCCGTGTCGCCGCAATACCCAGCCGGCCGACGAGCAGCATATTGGGTAAGGTGAACAGCGTACTGTAGCGGCCATGAACCCGGCTGCCGCGTTCATAGACCAGCTGAAACTCGGCGCGGCGACGAATGCGTTCGTGTGGCCTGAAACCCATTCAGCGGCCAGCGCTAACCCCCACACCGGACTGCAAGGAGCCAATCACGGTTCGCTACTGACGGTCAGCCGTTTGCGTCCTTTTGCCCGACGGCGTTTCAGGACCAGTCGTCCGTTCTTTGTGCTCATGCGCACGAGAAATCCATGGGTCTTGCTGCGGTGACGCCTATTGGGCTGAAACGTGCGCTTGCCTTTCATGCAATCCCTTCACGAGGAAAACGAACCGTTAATAGTAACGAACGCCTTCCAAACGTGTCAATGCCGGCGGTTTGTGTTAGAGTCGGCGTCCTCGTAATTCGGAGCTTCTGACCGCGAACCAGCTCCCGACAAACACTCCAGTAAGCACATGTGGTTTTGGTCTCTTCCCAGAGTTTTCCACACCTGTGGAAAAAACTGTGGAAAATCCAGCAGATCCATGGCCGTGCTCGGCTTCCGGCCAGATTTCCAGGGAATTCTCGAGCCGTGAAAGCTATTCGATGAACCTTTGGGAGCAGGTCCTGTCACGGGTGGAGACCAAGGTGAACCGCCACAGTTTTTACACCTGGTTCAAGCCCACCAGCTTCCTCACCGAGGACGGGACGGCCGTGACCGTCCGCGTTCCTGACGTTTCATTCAAAGACTGGCTAGCCAAACACTATTCAGGTGTCATTGGTGAAGCTCTTGCCGAGCTCAGGAAAGGTAGCCTGGTCGTCGAATTCGTCGCGGATGGTCCGGCGGATGCCGGCGTGGTCGCTCTCAGTCCAAGCGAAGCCATCGCGCTTCAAACCTCTGCTGCTCCGCTGCTGGAAGTCGCGGCGCCAGGTCCGGCTGGCCTCAATCCTCGCTACACCTTTGACAGCTTCATTGTCGGGTCGTCAAATCAGTTTGCTCACGCGGCTTGCCGCGCGGTGGCGGAGGCGCCTTCGCGGTCGTACAACCCTCTCTTCATTTATGGTGGCGTCGGTCTCGGCAAGACCCATCTCATGCATGCCGTCGGACAGTATGTCCTGCGCCACGATCGCAATTTGAAACTCACCTACATCTCTGCCGAACGCTTCATGAACGAGATGATCAACGCCGTTCGCTACGATCGAATCATCGATTTCCGCGAGCGCTATCGGACGGTTGATGTGTTGCTCGTGGATGATGTGCAGTTCATCGCCGGAAAAGAAGGAACGCAAACTGAGTTCTTCCACACGTTCAACGCCTTATACGACTCGCAGAAGCAAATCGTCATCAGTAGTGATTGTCCTCCTCACGAAATTCCGTCGCTCGAGGAACGTCTTCGATCGCGATTTGAGTGGGGGTTGATCGCCGATATTCAGTCACCAGACCTTGAAACACGGGTGGCCATTCTCAAAAAGAAGGCCGATGCCGAGGCCGTGCCGCTGCCCGACGATGTGGCAATTTACATAGCCGGAAGGATCAAGTCGAACATTCGTGAACTCGAAGGATCGCTCATCCGGTTGATCGCCTACGCGTCCCTCACCGGACAGGAAATATCCCTCCCGCTTGCCCAGGAGGTGCTCAGAAATATTCTCGAACACGAAGAGAAGGCCGTTACAATCGAACTTATTCAGAAGTTTGTGGCCGACTATTACAACCTCAAGATGGTGGAACTGAAGTCGCGAAATAATTCCAAATCCATTGCCATGCCGCGCCAGGTCGCCATGTATCTTTGCAAATCACTCACGCGCGCCTCTTTGCCGGAAATTGGCCGGAGTTTCGGAGGTAAACATCACTCGACGGTCATTCACTCCATTCGCAAGGTGGAGGATCTTCGCAAGAAGGACCCTGATTTCAACATCCAGATCGGACATTTTCTGGAAGGTTTCCGCTAGGCTGGGCTGTTTTCAACAGATACCTCCGCCGGTTTTTGTGGAAAACTGCTCCTTTTAAGAACCTCTGAGCTTCACCTAAAATTTCCGGATTTCCGTCAACGTGTTTTGCACAACCTAAGTGACTCAAGAGTAAGAATTAAGAGTCACGGTTAAGCTTTTCAACACACCCTCTAATCCTATATAATTCCCCAGTTCTAAACTCTCCTGTTTCCGAGAGGATTGCGGGACACCCCGCTGTTTTCGAGGTCAGCACATCTATGGAACTTGTCGTCCGCAAGAACGACCTACTGCGAGAACTGCAACTTTTTCAGGGTATCGTCGAGCGCAAGAACACGATTCCGATCCTTGCGAATGTGCTGCTCGAAGGCAAAGACGGTTGTCTGCGCTTTCTGGCGACCGACCTTGAAGTCGCGCTGCGGAGTCAATGTGAAGCCACCGTTACCAAGCCGGGATCACTGACCCTGCCAGCCAAGAAGTTTTATGAGATTGTAAAGTCCCTTCCTGAGACGGATATTCGGATTTCGGAAGAGAAAAGCGGCGTGAAAATCGCTGCGGATCGTTTCGACTCGCGAATACAAACGTTACCGCGGGAAGACTTCCCCACCCTGCCAGAATCGAGCGGTAAGACGCCGACGATTCTGTCTCGATCGGCGCTCCGGGAGATGGTCGCCAAAACGCAGTTTGCGATTACGGGAGAGGATACGAGGTACTTTCTCAACGGGGCTCTCTTCGTGCTTCGGCCGGATTCGATGAGTCTGGTTGCAACCGACGGTCATCGCCTGGCGCTGGTCACAGCGAAGCGCGACGGCAAAACGAACAAAGACGAGGAAGAACGGAAGCCCATTCTGCCGAAGAAGACGCTCGGGGAACTCTCACGACTCCTTGCGGAGAGCGACGGCGACATCGCCTTTGAACACGGTGAGAACCATCTATTTTTCCAAGTCGGCGGGCGCACGCTCATCTCCCGCATGATTGACGGGCAATTTCCGGCGTACGAGCGCGTTATTCCAAAGGGAAACGATAAACACATTGAGTTCGAGCGCGATCGTCTCACGAACGCCGTCAAACGGGTGGCGTTGCTCTCGAATGAGCGATCCCGGGCGGTGAAGTTTCAGATCGATAAAGGGAAGGTGGATGTCAGTTCGAGCAGTCCAGAACTAGGCGAAGCCAGGGAAACCCTGCCGGTGGACTACTCGGGGCAGTCGATGCAGATCTGTTTCAATGCGCAGTATGTGCTCGATTTTCTCTCCGCTGTTGCCACCGACACAGTCGCTCTTGAACTGAAGGATGAGGTGAGTCAGGCCGTCATGATGCCGGTTGGTGCGGACGGCTACGAATACACCTACGTGATCATGCCGATGCGGGTTTGATGGATCACACTGACCAGAACGATTTGACAGAGCGGGAAGACCCCCGAAAGACACCGCTGACGCCGCCGCCGACACCGCCGATCGAGGCAACCGACCCTCACGGTGGCGGTAACGGTCATGGCACCGCAGCGGACGTCGCTGAATACTCGGCCGACAAAATCAAGGTCCTCGAGGGTCTTGAGGCGGTCCGCAAGCGACCCGCCATGTACATCGGGTCGACTGGTCCAGCCGGCCTCCATCACCTCGTCTACGAGGTTGTCGACAACTCAATCGACGAAGCCCTCGCGGGATTCTGCGACCAGGTCAGCGTCACGATTCACATCGATGGATCGGTGACCGTCATCGACAATGGACGCGGCATTCCAGTTGATCAGCACACGAGCGGGAAGTCGGCCGCGGAAGTGGTCCTGACCGTCCTGCATGCCGGCGGCAAGTTCGACAACGACAGCTACAAGGTGTCAGGCGGTTTGCACGGCGTCGGCGTCTCGGTGGTCAATGCCCTTTCGGAGACGCTGGACCTGGAAATCTGGCGTAACGGTCAGGCGTACCAGCAGTCCTATCAGCGCGGGACGCCCACCGGCGATCTCGAAGTCACGGGCACGACCAAACGGCGCGGCACCAAGGTCACCTTCAAACCCGACCCTGACATTTTCGAAACGACGGTCTTCAGTTTCGACACGCTCGCGCAGCGGCTGCGCGAACTCGCGTTCCTCAACGGCGGCATCGTCATCACGCTCGACGATGAGCGCGACGGGAAGAATCACAAGTTCCACTACGAGGGCGGCATCGTTTCGTTCGTCACGCACCTGAACAAGAACAAGGCCGCGGTCAACGAGAAGCCCATCTACATGCGGGGCGACAAAGATGGCATAGACGCCGAAATCGCTCTGCAGTGGAACGACGGCTACGCCGAGATGATCTACACCTTCGCCAACAATATCAACACGCACGAAGGTGGCACCCACCTTTCGGGTTTCCGGTCGGCGATGACGCGTACGATCAACTCGTACGCGACGAAGAATGGCCTCTCGAAAGACCTGAAAGAGAGCATCACGGGCGAGGACATTCGCGAAGGATTGACGGCGGTCATCAGCGTCAAGATTCCTCATCCGCAGTTCGAGGGACAGACCAAGACCAAGCTCGGCAACACCGAGGTCAAGGGCATCGTCGAAGCCATCGTCAACGACAAGCTGAGTGCGCTTCTCGAAGAAAATCCGGCGATCGCCAAGCGGATCGTCGGAAAAGTCATTGATGCCGCTCGTGCCAGGGAAGCCGCCCGGAAGGCTCGCGATCTCGTCCGGAGGAAGGGCGCGCTCGACGGAAGTTCCCTACCCGGAAAACTCGCCGACTGCCAGGAGCGGGATCCAGCGTTGAGCGAGCTGTACATCGTCGAAGGCGAGTCGGCGGGCGGGTCCGCGAAGCAGGGACGGGACCGCCGCTTCCAGGCGATTTTGCCTCTGAAGGGAAAGATTCTCAACGTCGAGAAGGCGCGGTTCGACAAGATGCTCGGCAGCGAGGAAATCAGAACGCTGATCGTGGCTCTCGGCTGCGGCATCGGCCCGGAGGACTTCGACCTCGCGAAACTGCGGTATCACCGCATCATCATCATGACGGACGCGGACGTGGACGGCTCCCACATCCGCACGCTGTTGCTGACGTTTTTCTACCGGCAGTTGCCGAAGATCATCGAGAACGGCTACGTGTACATCGCGCAGCCTCCGCTCTTCCGCGCGAAGCGCGGCAAGAGCGAAACCTACATCAAGGATGAACGGGAGCTCGACGCGTTCCTGATCAAACGTGCCACCGAAGCGCGGATCGTGCGGATCCCGGTCAGCGGGGCCGAGATCGCGGGCGCCGATCTCGCCACCCCAACCAGATTCGTCACGGTGCAGCCTGACGAGGAGCACAACGTCTCGGCGCTCCGCGTCGAGGACCGGTCCAACGACTACCCGCGGCACTATATTGTGGACATCGACTTCGTGTCGGGCGGCGAGTACCGGAC
>JBGOTP010000066.1:0-17312 GCA_041476545.1 Vicinamibacteria bacterium
GGATCTGGCGGCAATCGCGTCCAATTCCGTCGGCGCGAACGGTCCTCAAAGAGGCCGCCAAAGGGACGCTCGCGCGGTTCGGCCACGCGAAATACGAGATGCATCGAGACAACGAGGTGCTCACCGAAGCGCGGTTGCGCGACGGCAGGCCGATATACGAGTTTCTACGGTCCAACCCGCATTTCGGTGGTGTCAGCCGCGGCGACAACGCGGCAGGTCTGGCGGAAGCGCTCAACAGCAGGGTGCTGCGCCATCTCGCCGATCGAAGCGCGGTCGCGATTATCTATACACACCTCGGCAAGATCCGATCGCCGTCCGTGCTTTTCGACGAGTCGACGCGCGCGACGCTGCGGTCGCTGGCACAACTTCGGGACGAGGGGACGATCCTTGTCACCACCACTCGAAGGCTGCTCGGGTACTGCACGGCGCTGCGTGGCCTCGACACGTCGGTGCGGGACCAGAACGGCGAGATCCACGTCGACGTGCGATGCCCGCCGAACGAGCGTGGATCACTGCAACCGATCGATCTTCAGGGCATCACCGTGTACGTGGCGGCCGCATCCCGTGCCCGATTGTTCGTGGACGGCCGTGAGATTTTTCGTCTTCAGCGCAACGCGCGTGATGAAACGGGGCGGGAGAGCGTGACGATTCCGTGGGCGAAACTGGAGTTCCCGCCGGTATGCGCATGAGCGCTCCCGTCGTGGTCATCGAGCAGAGTGAGCCGTCCGCATTGGCCGGGCGGCTCGCGCCATCCCCTGCCGCTGGAGCGGGTACGACCACGGCTCGCCGAATGTGGATGCGCGGGCAGATCCGGATCGTGACGGGGTTTTACGTGGGGCTCCTGCGTCTCTTGCAACGGTGCATGCCGGGTCCACGTCCATGGCCGGCATCGGGTGTCGAGGTGCTGTTGACTGGCACGTTTCATTCGCAGAACTGGGTCGCCGCGCACGTCAAGCCGCTGGCCCGATCCCGCGCGTGCAAGCGAGTGAGAATCGTGACGACGAACGTCGTGCCGGAGCTCGCCAAGGTGGACGCAATCTACCCGCCTCGCTGGCTTGTCTCCACTATCGGCCGCGCACCCGCGCGCCTGCTCGTGTTCGCGTTGGTTGCGATACGGACGCGCCCGGACGTCATCGGAGGGTTTCACCTGCTGTTCAACGGCATGGCATCCGTGATCCTGGCCCGGTGTCTGCGCGCCCGTTCGATGTACTTCTGCGTCGGGGGCCCCGCTGAAGTGGTCGGAGGTGGCGTCCTCAGCGAGAATCGATTCTTCGATCGGCTCGGCACACCGGATTCCCTGGTCGAGCGGCGCCTGATTGAAGCGGTCGCGGCGCACGACCTGGTGATCACGATGGGCACGAGTGCCGCGCAATATTTCCACCGGCATGGCATTACGACACCGGTCCACGTGGTGTCTGGAGGCATCGATGCGCAGGTGTTCGATGCCGTGACGGACCAGGCATCATACGACCTCGTGTTCGTCGGTCGGCTGGCTCCAATCAAGCGCGTCGACATCCTCATCCGCGCCGTCGCCGAGCTCGCTCGAATGCGTCCTGCCGTCCGCGCAGTCATCGTCGGTGACGGCGCGCAGAACGATCAACTCCGCGCGCTCGCTCGCGATCTCGGCGTCGCGGGACAGATCACGTTTGCCGGGCATCAGCGGCGGGTCGCCCCATTCCTGCGTCAATCGAAGGTGTTCGTGCTGACGTCTGAAACCGAAGGTCTCGCGCTGTCGCTGATGGAAGCCATGATGTGTGGCCTGCCGGCGGTCGTGCCGCGCGTCGGCGACCTTGGCGATCTTGTCGTGGACGGCGTCAACGGATACATGGTCAGCGACTCTGATCCTCGAACATACGCGGCACGTATCGCCGTGCTGCTGAATGACGAGTCGCGCTACGCGCGATTCTCGACCGCAGCACGCGACGCCGCCAGGCCATATGAAACAGCTGCGGCCGTGCGGCGATGGGATGGCGTGCTCATGGGTTCGACGTCGACAACCCGCCGCGCCAGCACTCGGGTGGCTGCGGCGATGAAGGGCGAGCTGTGAACACCGTTTTTCGCGGGTTTGCCGGTGTCGCGCTCCCACGGTCGGCTGCCCAGGCGGCGCTCCAGACGGAGGCAACCGCCGCCGCCCCGCGCCGCATCCGCGTGCTGCTCGTCGTCAGCAACCTCGAATATGGCGGCGCGCAGCGGCAGATCGTCGAGCTCGCCAACAACGTGGCGCCGGACCGCGTGGAAGTCCACGTCTGCTCGCTCTCGCCTTACGTGCCCCTCGCGAGCGAGCTGCAGATTCGGCCCGCCCGCATGCACATCATTCACAAGCGCGCGAAGTTCGACCTGACCGTCGTTCCGCGGCTCGCGCGCTTGCTGCGGGAACACCGGTTCGACGTGGCGCACGGCTATCTCTTCGACGCAGAGATTGCTGTGCGGCTGGCCGGCCGCATGGCCGGCACACCGCTCGTTGTCGGATCGGAGCGCAACACCGATTACTCGCTGAAGCGGATCCAGCGCGTCGTATATCGTCTCACCCGCGGGCAGGTGGATGCCGTCATCGCGAATTCCACGGCAGGGGCGGCGTTCAACCGGCAACTGCTGGGTCATCCGGCCGGGATCTATCGCGTGGTGCACAACGGCGTGGATGTCCGGCGGTTCAGGCCCCGCGATGCCGTGGAAGCGCGACACAGCTTCGGAATTCCGCTGAATGCGCCCGTTGTCGGCATGTTCGCGAGCTTCAAAGAGCAAAAGAATCACCCGTTGCTGTTTGCGGCGGCGGCGCGACTGGTCGCGCGTGTCCCCGAGGCGCGGCTGGTGTTCGTTGGCGACGAGCTTCATTCCGGGATGCACGGGTCGCGGGAATACCGGGCGAAGATGGACCAGCTCGTTGATGACCTTGGACTTCGCCAGCACTGCATCTTTCTCGGGAACCGCGACAGTGTCGAGCAGATCTACCCCGCGTGCGATGTCACGGTTCTGCCGTCGCTCTTCGAAGGCACGCCGAACGTCGTGCTCGAGTCTCTGGCATGCGGGGTGCCCGTCGTTGCAACCGACGTGTCCGACAATGCCCTGATCGTGCCCGATGGGGAGGTGGGATTCATCGTCGCTCTGGGCGATGAATCGGCGCTCGCCGATCGACTCGAGCGCCTCCTCACCGACGTGACGCTCAAGGCCAGGATGAGCGTCGCCGCTCGCGACTGGGTCGAACGCGAGTATTCGACTGCCCGCCTGGCCACGAACACAGAGACTGCGTATCGCGAGTGCCTTGCTCGCAGCAGGCGGTGGCGCCAGTGACGGCCGTCTTGAATGGACCGCCTCGCGTCGCGATTGCGACAGGCATCGCCGGGTACTCCGATGTCGACGCGGGTCTCCGTCGCGCGTGTGAAATGCTCGGTCTCGACGCCCGCCATTCCGGAACACCGGACTGGAATCCCTTCGGGGAGTTCATCCTCCCTGGCAATACGGTCGTGATCAAGCCGAACTTCGTCCGCGACTTTCGCGAGAGCTCCGCTGACGACGCGGATTGCCTCTTCACACACGGCCGCGTGATCGCCGCCGTGCTTCTGCTGGCCGGGCGCGCGTTGAAAGGACGCGGCAGGCTGATCGTTGCGGATGCTCCGCAGAACGACGCCGATTTCGACGCCATTCGCGAACGGTGCGGTCTGGATGAAATCAGCGCGGTGACCAGCTCCGAAACCGGCGTGCCTGTCGACGTGCTGGACCTTCGTTCCAGCGCGGCGATGAAGATCGACGGCATCATCGTTGGCCATCGTGTGCTCGCCGGTGATCCGCTCGGATACGTGGCGGTCGATCTGGGCCGGCGCTCCGCATTCCTGGAAATCGAGGACGCCTGTGATCGCCTGTACGGCGCTGAATACGACAGGCGCGAATTACTCGAGCATCACACGTCCGGACGCCACGAGTACCTCATCTCGCGCACGGTTCTCACGGCCGACTGCGTGATCAACGTGCCGAAGCTCAAGACCCACAAGAAGACGGGACTGACCGCGGCCCTCAAGAACCTGGTCGGCATCAACGGCAACAAGAACTGGCTGCCTCACCATCGTCTCGGAACACCCCGGCAGGGTGGGGATCAGTTTGCGGACGACCGGCTCGTGCACCGCGCCGAACAGCGCCTGGCATCAGCGTTCCGGCATGTGTTTCCTGCCCTGGGTCCGGTCCGCCCGTTGATTGCCGCCACCGTCAAATCGGTCGGCCGCCGCGTGTTCGGCGACACGAACTCCGACACCGTTCGCTCCGGCAATTGGTACGGGAACGACACGACCTGGCGAATGGCGCTCGACCTGAACCGCGCGCTCGTGTACGCGGACGATCGCGGCTGCTTGCACGATCGGCCGCAGCGCCGGTGCTTTACCGTTGTCGATGCCGTGATCGCGGGCGAGGGGAATGGTCCGCTCGACGCGACGCCGCGCCACGCAGGGCTGGTGATCGCCGGAGCCAATCCGGTTGCCGTCGACCTTACGTGCGCCAGGTTGATGGGATTCGATGATCGGCGTCTGCCGCTGATTGCCCGGGCCATGGACGTTCATCCGTTGCCGTTGATCCGGCATTCGCTCGAGGTCATCGAGCTGTGTTCAGACGATGAGCGGTACCGCGGGCCGGTTGCACTGCTGCGTGGACGACAGCTGGGATTCCGGCCCCACTTCGGGTGGGCCGGTCGTATTGAAGCGGAGGACGAGCCTCGTGCGGCAATCTCTGTCGCGTAAGAACCTGTGGGCCGCGCTGCCGCACGGTATCCGTGAGTCTGCCGGACGTGTGATCGGTGTGCTGCCACCGAAATGGCTGCTGGGTTTCCGTTTCCGGCGGACGCTGCAGTTCCTCGAGCGGGCGCAGTGGTGGCCGGCGGAGCGCGCCCGGCAGTACCAATTGATGATGCTGCGCCGGCTCTGCGCGCTGGCGGCTGAAAGCCCCTACTACGGGAGGACATTTGCCGCCGCCGGGTTCGATTGGCGCGACCTCGACTCGGTCGAGAGGCTGCGCGAACTGCCGACCATCGACCGCGACACGGTGCGCGCGCATCTGGAAGAGATGCGCCTCTCCACCGCGCTGTCCGCCCGTGTCGACGCGGTATCGACCGGAGGCACCGGCGGCGTGCCGCTCCAGTTCTACATCGGTGCCGATCGATCGGCGATCGAATACGCCTATCTCTGCTGTGGATGGCGCCGGGCTGGATTTCAGCCGGGCACGCCGCTCGCCGTGTTCAGGGGACGCGTCGTGCCGCCAGACGCAACCGGCCTTCGGCATCACTATGACGGCGTGCTTCGCCACCATTACTACAGTGTCTTCCACCTCACCGAAGCCGATATCGCGCGATATCTCGAGCATGTTCGCGGTATCGGCCCATGCTTTCTGCACGCGTACCCGTCGTCGGCCGGACCGCTCGCCCGCTTTCTTCGCGCCACCGGAACACCGGCGCCGGAGAACATCCGTGGCCTCCTGATGGAGTCCGAGATCCTCTATCCCGCGCAGCGGCAGCTGATCGAAGAGACGTTCGGCCGCGCGTGTCTATCGAGTTACGGTCAGACCGAAAAAGTTGTCGCGGCCGTCGGTTGCGAGTGGTCGTCGGACTACCACGTATGGCCGACGTATGGCTTTCTAGAATTGCTCGATCCGCAGGGCCGGCCGGTCACGACCCCGGGCGCCGTCGGGGAGATCGTCGGCACGTCGTTCATCAACACCGTGGTGCCCTTCATCAGGTACAGGACGGGCGATTTCGCAGCGTACGTTGGCGACACCTGTCGCCAGTGCGGTCGCGAGCACCAGGTCATCCGCGCTATTCGGGGCCACCGCATCCAGGAATCACTGATTGCGTCTGATGGCAGCCGGATTTCCTGGACTGCGGTCAACGTCCACGACGACACGTTCGTCCGAGTGCGCCAGTTCCAGTTCATCCAGTACACGCCGGGATTCGCCGTGCTGAACGTGGTGCCGGGAACCGCGTACACCTCGGCCGATGGCGATCGGATTGCGGCGCGGCTGCGGAAGAAGCTCGACGGCCGCGTGCAGGTCGCCGTCGTCCCGGTCGAGAGCATTGGCCTATCGCCTCTTGGAAAGGCCATTTTCGTGGATCAGCGAATCCCCGGGGCGGCCAGCGAACCCGGATGCGCGGACAACAGTGCGGACGGCGCGCCGAAGCCGTTCGATTCACCGGTACTCGTGGAGGGCTGACGTCGTGTGTGGCATAGCAGGTTTTGTCGGGAGCGGTACGGAAGCGCAGTTGCGTGACATGTGCGCAACGCTCGTGCACCGCGGTCCGGACGACGACGGGTTCTACTACCGTCCCGGCGTCGGACTGTCGATGCGGCGCCTCTCCGTCATCGATCTGGTGACCGGCCGCCAACCCATCGCGAACGAGTCTGGCGACGTGTGGGTCGTGTTCAACGGAGAAATCTACAACTACCAGGACCTGCGCGCCGAGCTGACGGAGCGGGGCCACACGCTGCGTACCACGTCGGACACCGAGACGATTGTGCACCTGTACGAGGACTACGGCCTCGACTGCGTGGATCACATGCGTGGCATGTTCGCGATTGCGTTGTGGGATGCGCGGCGTCGCCGCCTGGTGATAGCGCGCGACAGGATCGGAGAGAAGCCTCTGTACTATGCGCAGACGGACGACGGCCTTCTGTTCGGATCGGAGATCAAGGCCTTGCTGTCGCGCGGTATTTCTCGCGCCGTCGATCCGCAGGCGGTCTGCGACTTCCTGGCGGCGGGCTATGTCGCCGGGCGGCGCACGTTCTTCAGAGGCGTCTCGAAATTGCCGCCCGCGCATATGCTCGTGTTCGAAGGCGGTCATATCAACGTGCGGAGGTACTGGCAAGCGGGAGCGCGGCCGCGAACCGCGCCGCTGTCTTTCGACGACGCGCGTGAGGCCCTTGCCGCTCAGCTCGAGGAGTCCGTTCGCCTCTGCCTCAAGAGCGACGTCGAGGTCGGCGCTTTTCTCAGCGGAGGCGTCGATTCATCCGTGCTCGTGGCGCTGATGCGCCGCCAGTCGGCACACGTCAAGACCTTTTCGGTGGGCTACAGCGGGACCGCGACAGGCTTCAATGAGCTGAGTCATGCCCAGCGCGTTGCACGCCTGCTTGGAACCGAGCATTCGGAACTCGTTCTCGAGGCCCGTTCGAGCATGGAGCTGCTGCCCAGAATCCTTTGGCATTACGACGAGCCGCACGGCGAGCCAACGTCGGTTCTCGTCTATCTCCTCTCCGAATTCACGCAGCGGAACGTGAAGGTGGCAGTCGGCGGCACCGGAGGCGACGAGATCTTTTTCGGCTATCCCCGCCACCTCGGGGTCCGGCTCCTGCAGTGGTACAACCATCTGCCGCGGCTGGTGCGTGCCGGGATCATCGAGCGCATCGTCAATCGCTGGCCCGAATCGACAAGGGGCAGTCGCTTTGCCAAGCGTGCGCGACGCTTCATCGTGGGAAGCGGGCTACCACCGGAGGAGGCGTACCTGTCGTGGGTGAGCCTTCTTCACCCGGCCGTTCGCTCTGACATCATTGCATCCGAGATCGCCTCGCAGGCAGATGATCCGGCCGGCGATCTGTTCCTGCGGCAACACCTGGCTGGCGAGGGCTCACTGCTGGATCGCGTCGCGGCCATTGACATCGAGGGATATCTCCCGGAGTACCAGCTCGCCTACGTCGATCGGATGAGCATGGCGCACGGACTCGAGGTGCGATCACCTTTGTGCGACTACAAGCTCGTGGAGTTTGTCCGATCGCTTCCCGTCGATTACCGCCTCAGACGCATGACGAGCAAATACATCTTCAAGGAGGTCGCCCGTCGATGGCTGCCGTCCGACATCGTCACGCGGTCCAAGGTCGGCTTCGACTCCCCGATTGGCCAGTGGTTTAAGGAGGAGCTGCGGCCTTTTCTGTCGCGTTTCCTGTCTGAAGAGCAACTGAGCCGGTCGAAGCTGCTCAACGCGCAGGCGGTGCAGCAGCTTATCCATGACCATTTGGCCGGGACTCGGGATTACTCGCTTCAGCTCTGGAGCCTGGTGGCACTCGAGGGGTGGTACCGCATGTACATCGAGGACGCCGTCACCGATGGCGCGGATTACCGCGTCAGTGACTTCCGCGGCGCGGAAGTCATGACCGCCTGAGGAGGCACAACGTGTCCCGTATCTGTATCGTTTCCCATTTCGCGTACGGCGCACTGACCGGCGGTCACCACGGCCATGCTGGCGGCGTGGAACAGCAGACCACGATGCTTGCCCGATGGCTGACGGCGCGCGGCCACGACGTGTCCCTCGTGACATGGGATGAGGGGCAGCCCGATGGCGAACGCATCGACGGCGTCCGCGTCGTGACCGTGTGCCGCCGTGATGCCGGGCTGCCAGGTATCCGGTTCTTTCAGCCGCGATGGAGCAGCCTTGTCAGGGCGTTGCGTCGCGCCGATGCAGAGGTCTACTACCAGAATTGCGGCGACTACGTGACCGGCCAGGTTGCCGCCTGGTGCCGGCATAACGGACGGCGCTTCGTGTACTCCGTCGCGAGCGATCCCGACTGTGATCGCGCGATGCCGAAGCTTCCCGCCCAGCGCGAACGGCTTCTGTACGCGTACGGCATCCGTCACGCGGATGCGATCATCGTGCAGACCCGCCACCAGCAGCACATGCTCCGGGAGAACTTCGGCCTCGACTCCGTCGTGCTCCCGATGCCATGCCCGATCCTGCCGCAGGATGCCGTCGCGTCGGTGCAGGCTGGTTCCGACGCTCCGCGGGTGCTGTGGGCGGGCCGGGTCTCGCACGTGAAGCGTTTTGACGTCCTCCTCGACATCGCGGCCGCGATGCCGGACGTGGTCTTCGACGTCGCGGGCAAGTCCGACATCGAGGACGACTACTCACGCGGCCTGTTCGCGCGTGCCAGGTCGATGCGCAACGTCGAGCTTCACGGCCTGGTGCCGAGGGAGAGGATGGCCGCTCTCTATCGCTCGGCTTCCGTGCTTCTGTGCACGTCCGACTACGAAGGCTTCCCGAATACATTTCTCGAAGCATGGAGCCTCGGCGTGCCCGTTGTCTCCACCGTCGATCCCGATGGGCTCCTGCGATCCCAGGAACTCGGCGCTCATGTGCAGAGCCCGGCCGAGGGCGTTTCGGCAATACGCGAGCTGCTGGGGTCGCCCGATCGTTGGGGCGCCATCTCGAAGCGTGCGCGGGAACGTTTCGAGCAGTTTCACGTGCCGGAGCAGGCGCTGGCGCCTTTCGAGCGTGTCCTCGTCGGACGTGCCGTCGAGGACAACGCGCCGATAGGAACGCCCGTGGGCGGCGCAGCACTGAATGTACCGCCGCGAATCCGCATCTGTTTCATCGCGCATCCGGCCTGGGGCGAGATGTCGGGCGGCCGCACCGGCGAGTTCGGGGGCATCCAGCGGCAGCTGTCGTTGATGGCGCGCTGGTACGCCGCGCGCGGCCACGAGGTGTCGATGCTGACATGGAACGAAGGGCAGCCCGACGAGGTCGTGATCGGCGGTGTGCGCGTGATCAGCATGTGCCGGCGTGACGAGGGATTGCCGGTTGTCCGCTTCGTCCATCCCCGGTGGACGAGCCTTGTCGCCGCGATGCGTCGCGCCGATGCCGACGTCTACTACCAGAACACCGCCGAATACGTCACCGGACAGGCGGCGTACTGGTGCAGGCAGAATCATCGCGGGTTCATCTTCTCGGTCGCCAACGACTGGGACTGTGAGCCGGAGGTCATCGCACGGCTGAGCCTGCGCGAACGAAGCCTCTATGTGTACGGACTTCGCCATGCCGACGTAGTGGTGGCGCAGACGAAAAAACAGCAGACCATCCTGCGCGAGGCCCATGGCGTGGCGTCCGTCGTCATTCCGATGCCCAGCCCGCCCACCGGGAACGGAGAGCCGGCGTTGCGTCCGGATCGCGAGCGTCCCCGTGTCGTGTGGGTCGCGCGCATCGCCGAAGCCAAGCGTCTCGAGATGCTTCTGGACCTCGCGGAGCTTGCACCTGACATCACGTTCGATGTGGCGGGAACGGGCGATACCGGGTCCGCCTATTCGGACACGTTGATCGAGCGCGGCCGCCGGATTCCGAACGTCCGGATGCTCGGGCGCGTCGAACGCGAGAACATTCCCGCGTTGTACCGCGGCTCAGCGTGCCTGTGCTGCACGTCGACCCACGAAGGATTTCCAAACACCTTTCTCGAGGCATGGAGCCAGGGCGTGCCGGTGGTTTCCACGTTCGATCCCGACGGGCTGATCGCCGCACTGGGCCTCGGAGGAGTCGCTCGCGACGAGCACGGGCTGCTCGATGCGATCAGGCAGCTCACCGTGTCGGACACGGTATGGGACGTGGTCTCAGCGACGTGTCGCGCGTACTACATGGAGTACCACCTCCCGGAAGCGGTGATTCCGAAATTCGAAACGGCTTTTCTCGATGCCGCGGATCGCGCCGGCCGGCAGGTCAATTATCCCGGTCGGCTTCAGTTACGAACCAGCGCTGATCATCGGTGAGGGCGCCGGGCTGGACCACCGCGGACTGGCCTGGCGCGATGACGACGAATTTCGTCGAGTGCCGGAAGACGAAGCCGGACGAGCGCAGGGTGTCCGCCACCGCATCGGATCCGAGGAAGAACGTCACCGCGGTATTGAAGCCGCGACGGCGCAGCGCGGGAAAAAGGCGGGCGAACAACCCCTGGAGGTGGATCGAACGCTCCGCGAAGAAGTCGGCGATGAGCGCCACGCCGGGCTGCTTCTCGATGACTGCCGCATACGCGGCAAGCGACCCGCCGCGTTCCACGAGCGCAGCGATCGCGCACCCGAGGCCGGGGCGGGTCATAAGCCTCCAACGCAGGAACTCCTGACTGCGATCGCCGATGCACGCATACTGCGCGTGCGCTCGCCGCCACAGATCATCAAACCTGTCGTCCACATCGTCGAGCCATTCCAGGTGCACGTCGCGCGACCTCAGCGATCGCCGATGCGCATCGATCGTCAGAAAGGTATCGACGGCGCGGCCGGCAACCGCTGCAAGCGCCCGCGGACGGATATAACGCGAGACGAAGGGCGCCGACCTGAGGACACGAACGTACCTGCCCATGCGCCCGAGGTGCGAAAAGCCGACGCGCGTCAGGACCCCGACCGCAGACTCGTTTGGAAAGGCGTAGGTGACGTCGAACTCACGTCGAGCGTACTCGGAAAGCGCACGCTGCAGCATGAGCGCCGGGAGCAGCGTACGGTGATCCCTGGCGACGGCGAAATCCGCCAGCAGCCCGCCCCTGACCGCACGGCCATCGATGTGAAGCGTCCGCCTGCCAATTCCGCAACACCCGACTGTTCCGGCCGGAGGGGCGTCGAGGAGAAACGCCTGCGCCTCGCCAAGGGGATTCCCCAGGTAAAACCAGTCGAACTTGTGCCGCGGGTCTCCCGACATGTTGAGCGTGTCCGACCAGAGGCGGGTCAGCGCCTCACGAGCATCTGAAGGGGAGCAACCTCGAACGGTATAAGACATGGGCGCGGGCGCGCACCGGATCAGGGCGGTGCGCGGCATGCGGCGTTTTATCGCAGGATGTGCAGGCTCTCGGGTGGGTGAGGAGGGCCAGCCGCCCCTTCCGCCCCCGTCTCATAGGCGCCCATGTCGTATGCGGCGCCGGCGGGCCGTGCTCGCCCATCCCTGCCGATTGCAATACTGAGCCCGTACAGACGCTGGAAGACGTCGTAGACGGAATCCGCCGTTCCACCGTCGATGGCTGGCGAGCCGGCAGATGTATGGAAATCCGCACGCGCTGCGTCGACGAACCTCGGGTCACCGGTTCTGCAGGCTGCACCCAGACCCGTCGCACGCTGAAATCCGGACAGATCATTCATTTGTTGACCACCCCACCTGATCCGCCCGCCGCCGGAGAGCAGATTGTTGTTCATCGTCGAGCCGTTCGTGGAGCCCGGGCTTTCAAGGAAGATGTCGTTTGCCTGCGTGATGCCCGAGAGGATGTTGTTCACCATGCGAACGCCGCCCGTCCCGCCCGGGATACCAATGCCCGCATCGACATCATGAATGGTGTTGTTCACGATGTTGCGACGCTGACCACCGCGCAGCATGATCGCCGCCGGTGAATTGGAGTCGTTCGCATTGTACGTGCCGCTGGTGATATGGATGTTGTGGATCACGTTTCCGATGAAGTACGTGTCCACGCCCGTGCCGAGACCATTGTCCGACCCGGAATAAATGCCGTAGGTGCAATCGTACAGATGGTTGTAGATGAACCATACGCGGTCGGGCGCATACTGGAATCCCAGACAGGCGCCGGGGGACGACACACTCGGACGATGAGAGTAGGAGGTGTTTTCGGAGAAGATGACATCGACGGCCTGCTTCGTCCAAAAGCCGTTCTGCCTGTTGCCGTACGCGACATTCCGACCGACATAGATATGATTCGTGGTGGGCTCGTTCGCGGCGCTGCCGGCGTTGATCTGGATGCCGTCCCCGGTGTTCCGGTAAAGGCGCGAATCGAGCAGCCAGAACCGCGTATTGAAGGCCGAGATGCCGATGCCGTGCTGGTCGACGTCGGTGGACGTGACGAGCGGTCCGTTGTCGTGGATCTCGGCGTCGTAGATCACGTTGTCGTGGTGACCCCTGAGGGGTGCGGCGAACCCGATCATCGATGTCGTGCTGATGCCGCGCCATCCCGTCAATTCGAAGTGGCGCAGCGCTGCATGATGCACGTCGGAGCCGCTGTCCTGGCCGAATCGAATCTTCGTGTTACTGAATTTGAGGCCGTCGACCACGAACCACTGGCCGCGTAGCTGGAGTTCCGTCTGTGATCCGGTAAAATCGGGCTTGGCCGTCCCAATCCCGTACACGAAGACGGGCGCAGCGTCTGTGCCATTCATCGTCCAATGATCCGGCGTCGCGTACCCTCCGCCGTGAATTTCCACGTAGCTGCCTGCAGGCAGGTCTTGGGGCACGGTCAATCTGGGTCTGCCGGGATACCCAAAGGCGTTCCCGCTGTCGGTCGAGGTGGGCTGCGTGCGGTCGACGTAATAGGAGCCCGCCACCTCGTCGCTCCACGGTGACGACGCTTTGCGGGCGTCAGTGACGCCGAAAGGAGGAGCCGGGATTCCAATGGGAGGAGTCCACGTCTGGGCGGCTGCGGTCGCAACGAGCGCCAGAAAGACCGCGAACGACGTTAATAGCGTTTTCACAAGAGAAGTTCCGTCGGCCACCCTTGATTATCGTTCCGTACCATTACCGCAGCGGGCGTTTCCACGGCTCGATCGCGTAGTAATTACAGACTCGGCCGCCGGGCTGCCGATTCTGATGGGCCACGCTCGCGCGACAACCGGGGAATTAACTTGCTAAGTGATTGATTGACAATAAGATCGCCTGATAAATCAACCGAGATTCTGGCTGGTATGGGCCTTGCCAATTGGACAGGGAACCCAGATTCGTACGGAGACCTGATGAGACTCGCAAGCTTCCTGATCGCCGCAGCCACGCTCTTCACGGCGGCCCCCGCTATGGCCCAGTGGCAGCCTCCTATTGGAATTCCGGCACCGTCGTTCGGGGTCACCGATCCGCAGCCGAGCGCGCCGGCCTCATGGAGCAGCACGCCCTCGTCTGCGACCACGGGGTTTTACTACGTCTGTCGGAGCTGTGCCGGTGCTACAGACTCGAGCAACACATACGGGTACCCCGGTCGGCCGCGTGTGACGATCCCGACCTCGCTCGCCGCTGGGGCGTATGTCCAGGTGCAGGGGACGGGCTACGCCCTCGGTCAGGACGAGACGTGGTCTATGAGCGGGAGTGCGGGGTTGCCGGTCTGGGTGGTCGGCGTCGGGAATCCCGCCTTCACGGGTATTCAGACCGAGCTCCAGCTTCGTGGTGACTACTGGATCGTGAAGGGATTCAAGTTCGTCAACACGAAGATTCGAACGGGCAACGGGAGCACCAACGTGGGGTCCGGCCACGCGGCGTTCCGAGACAACGAGCTGACTGGCTGGACGGACACGGGGACGACCAACATGATCGGCGTGTACACGTCGCCCGGCGCACCGGCCCACGATCAGGTCTTCTTCAAGCTCAACGTCCACGACAACGGCCCGTACTCCGATGCCGGTGGGGACATTGACCAGCACGGCGTCGGCCTCGGCGCGTATTCCTACAACATTTGGATCCTCGATTCAACGTTTGCCCGGAATAGCGGCGATGGCGTGCAGATCAACAGCAGCAACGGAGCGATCACCAGCCTCGCCGACGAACGGCTCGGGCATCACATCTACGTGGGCCGGAACACGTTCGACGCCAACTGGCAGAACGGATTCTGGGCGAAAGACATCCGCGACATGATTTTCAGCGAGAACCTGAGCATCAATCACAAGGCGACCACGTACGCACCAGGCGCGTGCGGCGGGGCGCAGTACGGGCCGGAGCGCGTCTGGTTCCTCTACAACACGTGCCGCAACAATTACGACGGGCTCCGCATCCAGTCCGACTCCAACCTTCACGGCCTGGACATGTACTTCATCGGGAACCTGATCTACAACAACACGGAGCCGAGCCTGCCCTCGAGCCCTGGCGGCGACGATTCGGCCGGCATCGTCATGCGCGACATGCCAAACCGCTACCTCGTGAACAACACGATTTGGGGCAACGACGGGGGCGTGCATTGCAACACGTCACCGATCTCCACACTGGTGATGGTGAACAACATCATCGGAGGCAACCGCAACGGTACCGACGCCGACCTGCTCTGCGACACCGCAGCAGGCAGCACGACGATCCGGAACAATATCTTCCAGGACAACCGGATCATGTACAACAATTCCGTGGAAACGCTGTCGGCGTTCACGGCGCGCACCGGGTTTGGCGCGGGCAGCAAGACCGCGACGCCGGCATTTGTGAATCTCGCCGCCGGCAACTATGCGTTGAGCTCCGGAGACACGGTGGCGAAGGACGCGGGCATCAGTCACGCGGTGTATGCGACGTTCCAGTCGCTGTATGGATTGAGCATCGCGGTCGACACGAACGGAGGCCCGCGTCCACAGGGCAGCGCCTGGGACATGGGCGCATTCGAAGTCGGATCCACGACGACCGGCCTGACGGCACCATCGAACCTGCGAGTCGTCGTAAACTAGCGCGACCATCCGGACAACAGCCACGCGAGATCGGCGACCGTGGCAGGCGCATGCATCCGCTCGACCGCCATCCAGTCGATCCCTCCGGTATTGAAGCCTTCCTTCGTCGTGAACGCCACGTCGTAGCCGGCGCAAGCCGTTGCCCGCCTGGCACTGTCGTTGTGTGCGCCACTGGGGTACGCGAATAATCTCGGCCGGACTCCAAGTTCCGCGGTCATGCGGTCGCGGCACAAGCTCGCCTCTGCCGCGATTTCTGCCTCCTCGAGCAGCGACATGATGGGATGCGAATGACCATGCCCTCCGTAGCACGTCATCGATGCGGCGGCACGCGCTTCGTCCCAGGTCATCACCTGTCTTTGAATCGGAACCGTCGTCCGATCGAATCCAAGCGCCTTCAGCGCGTCGTCGAACAGTGGCGATCGATCCGGCGCCGCATGGGCCTTGAGGGCCTGCTTGCAGGCGCGCGCGTACTGCATCCGGCCCGCGTCGTCGAGCTCCAGTGTGACGATAGTCCCCGGCACAGTCGCGCGGCGGCCTGTGCTCGCGCGCACGGCCGCATCCAGCAGATCCCACCAGAACGGCGCCGACGAGTCGAGGTAGCCGGTGGGAAGGAAGTTGACCGCGTGCACGCCCACTCGCTGGAGCACCGGGTACGCGTGATCGTGGTAACACCTGTAGCCGTCGTCGAAGGTAATGAGGACAGGGAGACGGCCTCGGACTCGTGCGTCTGGGCGCCCCGCAATGGCATCGGGATCGAGCACCTCGCAGTTGGTGGACAACCACTCGAGCTGCTCCCGGAAGACCCCCGTCGGAATGGACCGGAACGCCGGGTCACACTCACCGATTCGGTGATAGGTGAGCACCGCCAATCCGGTCGCTCTGAATGGCCGCGCGGCGCGCCATACGCGCGGGTTCGCGAGAGCGGTCTTCACCAATCGTTTCACCAGGGCACTCCGCCAGCGCGGCCGACGGCCGTGTGGACGCCGTAATAAGATTTGGTTCCAGGAGATTTCACGGCAGCATGTCCTCGTTCGGCTGGTATCTCAAGCGTCTGCAAACCATGACACCGTCGGAGGTCGCGTGGCGGGCACGCGACACCGTGCGCGATGCAATCGATCGCTGGCGATTGTCGTCGGGCGCGTACCCGCGCGTGCCCGAAGGCGCCGCGGGCAAGGCGTCGTCGGCCCCTCCGTTCCGTGTGACGTCCGTCCCGGTGGGCGCATGGATCGGCGCCGCCGGCGAGCCGATTGACACATGGCGAACGGCGTTGCTGGCGGCCGCGGACGAGCTGCTCGAGCACCGGTTCTCGTTCTTCGATCTGGACCGCCGTCACCTGGGCGATCCCATAGACTGGAACCGCGATCATTCGAGCGGGGTCGCGGCGCCGATGTCGTTTGCACCGTGGATTGACTACCGCGATGCGAAGACCGCAGGCGATGCCAAGGTCGTCTGGGAACCGAGCCGCCATCAGCATCTGGTCGTGCTCGGACGCGCGTACCGTGCAACGGGCGATCTGCGATACGCGCGCGAGGTCGTCGCACAAATCAACTCGTGGCTCGATCAATCGCCGTTCGGCCGCGGCATGAACTGGCGCAGTCCGCTCGAGTTCGGGATACGGCTGATCAACTGGGTGTGGGCGCTCGACCTGATCCACGAGGCGGGTGTCCTCGACGATCGAACCGCCGCGCGGATCCGTGAGGCCGTCTACCTGCACCTCCTGGAAATCACGCGGAAATATTCGCGCGCCTCGTCCGCCAACAATCATCTGATCGGCGAGGCGGCGGGAGTCTTCGTCGGCACCGCGTACTTCGACGATTTGCCTGGCGCCGGCGCCTGGCACGCCGGGAGTCGCGAGATCATCGAGCGGGAGATCTTCGCGCAGACGTACGACGACGGTGGCACCCGCGAACAGGCCACCGGCTACCACCTCTTCTCCCTGCAGTTCTTTCTCGTTGCCGGCGCCGTCGCCCGCAAGCTGGGATCGGACTTTCCCGATGCCTGGTGGCAGCGGGTGGAGAAGATGTTCGAGTTCGTTGCGGGCCTGGTCGAGGGTGGATCGCTGCCGATGATTGGCGACGCCGATGATGGCTACGTGCTGGACCTCGGAGCGCGCGGCACCGATCCGTACAGTCTTCTGCCGGTTGGCGCGGCGCTTTTCGAACGCGCGGATTTCGCCCGCCTCGGCGGCTCGGGCGAGTGGA
>JBGOTP010000067.1:0-17183 GCA_041476545.1 Vicinamibacteria bacterium
ACCGAATCAACCCGCGCCCCGTGAAGCCATGGAAGTCCATGCGGCCGGATGGCTGGTCAACGATGTTGATTCTCCATGCGACGGCTCCTCGGGGATCGTCATGCGGGTCGCGTGGTCCAGGGAACAACTCGTATCCAAGGATGTGATTCGCCTCGAGCGGCCCGAGGGCGCGGACATGGCCGACGGATGCGCGCGCCTGGGCTGCCAGCGGTGCAGGCAGCCACTGCGACGCACCGCCCGCGAGGATCAGCAGCAGTGCGAGCCCGATGGCCATCGCGGAGTTGGACGTGTGAGGCGCGGCCTCGGCCGGCGCTCGAAGGACGTGCTTGATGCGCGCGAGCAGAGATCCGCCAGTTGCCGCAAGCGCCAGCGTCGTGTGTCCTGCGCGCCACCGGTCGAGCTCCGTGAGCGCCTCGGCATAGCCGATCGCATCGCCACAAGCCTGGACGGCCACATCGTCGCAGCAATGCTCCCGTTCGGCTCTGATGCGCGCGGATACCCACCACACGGCCGGGTGATAGAACAACAGCGTTTCGACAACCGTCTGGAGGACGTTGACAATGTAGTCGTGGCGACGCACGTGGGCCAGTTCATGCGCGAGGATCGCCTGGACCTGCGCCGGCGAGAGCTGCGTGACCGACGCCACGGGCAGGAGCACCACCGGACGGAGCCAGCCGAAGACAACGGGCGTGTCGATGAGCGATGAGTCGACCACGTGCACGTCGCGGCTCAGGCCAAGCCGCGCCGCCATCCGGTCGCTCGCGTTCTGCCAGCGTGATGCGGCCGCGATGAGTGATCCCTGGTACAGCCGATGGACGCGCCACCAGCCTCCCGCCAGGCGCAGCAACAGGGCGACTGCGCCGACCAACCACAGCGAGACAACGAATGGGAGGAGCGCGTCGAGGCGGGAGGGCGTGGCGCGTGCGATGAACACATCGCGCCGGCTCAGTCGAACACGGCTACCCGGCGGCACAGCCACGGTGAACGTCGAAGCCCGTAACGGGACACGTCGTATCATAGCCACGGAAGACTCTGTCCCTACCGGGCGCGAGAGCATTCGCGCCGTGACCACTGGCGACGCGGCCATGGCCACGAGCGCGACGCAGGCCACAACGTATCGCGTCTGGGCCGCTGCGCGTCTTAGGAGGCGCAACGCGACAGCCGCCTCGAGGGCAATCAGCGAGCCCTGCCACGCAAAGTGCAGGAGGGTCCAGCCGGCGACGTAGGTCAGGACATTCATCGGCGACCTCCACGATGCTGGTCGATGAGTTTGCGGATCTCCGTGAGTTCGCTCGGGGAGGCCTTACCGGTGGCGAGCGCCTGCAGGACCAGCTTGGCCGCGGACCCGTCGAAGACGCGATCGAGCAGGTCGGTGACGATCTGCTTCTGCGTCTGGTCCTCGGAGTACGCGGCCGCATAGACGTGCGTCCGTTCGGCGACGTCCCGGCGGACGAGACGCTTCTCCGTCATGATCTGCAGAAGCTTGAGGACCGTGGTGTACGCGTCCTCGCGATCCATGACCTCGGCCACCTCGCGGACCGTGCTCGGTCCGCGCGTCCACAGCACTCTGAGAATCGCGAGTTCGGCCGCGGTGGGTTTCTTTCGACTCGTGTTCTTCATGTCGGCGACAGTATCTACGAGGACCATCGTAGATGTCAATACGAAGGGTGTCGTAGATGATCGGCTAGCGAGGCCGCTTCATGAGAAGGGTCATTCCCGACTGATCGGAGATCTGAACACCCGTTGTCTCCCATCCGTCGGCTCCCGGCCCGGCCAGCGCGTTTGCCATGTCCTCCCCGGCGGGTACCTTGACGGTTCGATACGCCCATACCTGCTGGACAAGGCGTGCCTGCACGGTTCCAGTCGCCAGCACGGTTGGCGTTCCGACCACCTGGACGTTCACCGGTCGTTCACTGGCGCCCCACTCCTGAATCGAAACGGGGATCGCTTCGTTCCGGCCGCGATTCTCGATCTTGACCCTTGGCTGCACGACGACGCCAGGCCGATCCTGCTGCACCGGTGCCGCGAGCGTTGCCACACAGAGCGACAGCACAAGGCCGCCCGACAACATGAATGCGAAAATCTTCATCGACACGCCCTCCTTCAGAGAGTTTACGGGGTTCACGGGGTTCACGGGGTTCACCAGGTTCACCAGGTTCGCAGGGGAGGGCTCTCGACGGGCATTTCGTCGATGTGGAAGGCCCTTGATCGGCAGGGTGTCGGTCCGCGTCTGTCTATCCGAGGCGCTGACGCGTCAGGCGATTCGCGGTTGCCGCGTCAACGAAGGGTCTCCGCCCGCCGGCGGTGAAACGCCTCCAGTTCCCGGTTCGCCGTCAGAATGGATTCGAGTTTTTCGAGTACGTGACCGATCTTCGGTCCCGGCACCGTCAAATACAGCTCGTTGTCTCCGAGGCCCGTGTATACACGGTTGCCGATGCAGCCGACGCTCGCGACGCCGGCCGCCGTGTCCATCGCTCGTGGAATCATGGCGCAGGCCGGGCGTCCCATGACGCCTCCGGCCTCGAACACGCCAGCCGCGCGCGCGGCCTCGGACATCAGCATGATCTGTCGCACGTTCCCGCGAAAGATCACGACGTCGGGGCTGAAGGTCGCCTGGGCCAGCGGCGCGTAGGCCGTAACCTGCATGGGAGTTGTGCGGCGCGGAATGGAGGGCACCTCGTCGCTCTGGATGTACTTGAGTTCGATCATCGTGTCGACGAGGGACTGCAGCTCCCGCCCTTTTTCAGGCGAAAGTTCGACGCCGTGCGTGAACGCGCCGATGGGACAGTTGCCGTGGTCGTCGGCCATGGTGTAGAAGGCGCGTCCCTCCGATGCTTGCTTCCAGTATCCGCAGCCCGCTGCGTCCGCCCGGTCGACTCGTTGGAATCCTGCCGGTGGAGTCGTCAGGAAGGCCATCGCAACCGGACCGTTCGTGAAGCCGAGCGCCGAAAGTGTGTGCAGAAGCTGCGTATCCATGGGCATGAAGTTGTCGACTATATCAGGCTGCGGCGCCGTCCGGCCGGCTTGGGTTGTCGAACGGCAGAGCTTCAAAACCTCCCAAGATAGAGCGACTTAGCCTGATTTTGGCCTGCGTTCCTGGCGCTTCATAGCGCTGGCCATTTCACGGCGATTCACGCGACTGCACGTCCGAGAAATGCTGAAAAGGGCCTTATTTATTGGCGTTTGTCGTTGTCGGTCCGAGCGGAAATGCGCTATACTGTGAGGACTGCCGGCACGACTTTCGGCCTACCATAGCGCTCCAAACAGGGGGATTCGTGACATTTCTAGTCGGAGACAAGGTCATTTACCCGAATCATGGTCTAGGCGTCGTAGAGCGGATCGAGGATAAGACCATCCTTGGCACGACCTGTGGCTTCTACCATCTCCGGATCGTGGCGAACGAAACGATCGTGCTCGTCCCCATTAGCAACGTGGACGGCGTCGGCCTGCGCCGCGCCATCACCGACGACGAAGTTGAGCGGCTGTTCGGTTTGCTGGGCGACGGCAAGATCGACAACCACCAGAACTGGAAGGGACGTTTCAAGGACAACTCGGACAAGATGCGCAGTGGCTCGATTTACGAAGTGGCCGACGTGCTCAAGAGCCTGACGTTCCTGGCCAAGTCCAAGAGCCTGTCGTTCCGCGAAAAACGCATGCTCGACCGCGCGAGGTTTCTCATTATTTCCGAGGTCTCGGAGGTCGTGCGCGAAACGGCGCTGGCGATCGAAGCACGGGTGGATCGGGCGCTCGAACGCTGCTTTGTCGCCAAGGAACGCATGGTCGCCCGGCCCAAGGTCGTGGCGAAGGCGGCTCCGCGTGTCGCCGCCGCGGCGGCAGCAGCTGCGGCTCCGCGACGCACGGCGCGAGCGTCGTAGAACAAAGCTAAGAAGTTAGAAGTCAGAACTCAAAAGGGACTGTAGGGCCGCCGGGGTGAGAGACACTCGGCGGCCTTTCATTTTTCAGTGCCATCGTCTACGCTGGCCTGCGCGACACGTCATCCTACTTCCAACTTTTCACTTCTAACTTTTGACTTTGTTTATCGCCGCCCTCCGATCCGCTGCTACCTACGTCGCTGTTTCCCTCTACGTGTTGATCGTCGCGCCGCCCGGCATGCTCCTGGCGCTGCTCTTCGGGTGGACGAATCTGCTGTACCTCCTCGGCCATGGGGGAGTACGCCTCGGTCTGGCGCTCTCCGGGATTCGGGTACGACTCTCGGGTGCCGAACATCTCCCACACGACCGCGCGGCCGTGTACTGCTCGAACCATGAGAGCAACGTGGATCCACCCATTCTGTTCGACGTGCTGCACCCGCGGACGCACATCCTCTACAAGCACGAGCTCGACCGCATTCCGCTGCTCGCTCGTTCATTCCGGATGGGCGGGTTCATCCCGATCGATCGGCGGCGCCGTGAAGCCTCGATGCGATCGATCGATGCCGGCGCGGCATCCATCCGCTCCGGGAATTCCTTCCTGATCTTTCCGGAGGGCACGCGCAGCAAGACGCATGAATTGCTCCCCTTCAAGAAGGGCGGTTTCATCATGGCCATCAAGGCCAGCGCACTCGTGGTACCTGTGGCGATCCAGGGTGGGCGCGCGGCGATGCGCAAGGGCAGCTGGCTCATCAGACCCGTGATCATCAGCATTCGCGTGGGGGAGCCGATTGACTCCGCCGGGTACGCCCTGGAGCAGCGTGATCTGCTGATTGCGCAGCTGCGCGAACGGATTGCCGCGTTGTTGGCGGAGGGACCGATCACGGCCGCGGGGCGGACCGTGTGAACGTGCTGGACCCTATAAGGTCCGCCTACACCTAGATCGCTCCAGCGGTGACGAAGCTGAGCGTCCACGGGGCGAGCGGCTGCTTGTCGGTGCCGAGGATGCCCTGGAGCAGGTCCACCTTGATCGTGCGATATCGCACGAGCGCGTCCGTGAAACGGATCTCGAGGACACGATTGGTGGGCAGATATTGCACCGTGAACGTTGCGGTCGGCGTGTCTGGCTCGCCGAGGATTCGCGCCTCCTCATCGAGATATCTCACACGGACCCGGTCCTTGAGCGTCGAGGGATCGAGATCACGTGAAAACTGAATCCGGACGCTGCCCGTCTGCGGCACGTCGGTCTCGTCCTGCGCGGGGACGCTGAACACGACCGCCAGCGGCGGCGCGGCCGGCACGCGGATCGGCTCGAGACTCGCGTCGGTGGTTGTCACCGGCGCGCTGGCCAGGACCACGCGGCTGCCCTCCGCGTTGATCCACTGCAGCCCCCGCCCTTGCTGCAGTGTGCCGCTGATTTCAACCCATCGGCCCGTGTCGATCCGTGTATCGAGATTGAGCTCGAAATCCTTGCCGCGCGGCCGCAGGTTGGTGACCCAGATCGCTGCGTCGGCCGAACGCAGGACGAAGTCGTATTGGCTTCTTCCCGGTGCGTCCGGCAGATCACCCAGAAGATTGCGTCCGGCAAACTGTCCGGTGACCGTGACTTTCTGATCGAGATATCGCGACGGAAACAGCACCATCGATCGAATCGACGACGTCGTTGGCGGCGCGACCGGCGCGACGGCGCTCGCCATAATGACCATCACCTGGGCCGGGCGCGGCCACGCATTGTCCGGATCGATCTGCAACATCGCCCGGAGATCCAGAGCGGCCAGACGCGGGTCGTCTGCGCGCAGACGGCCCAGATCCCAGAACTCGCCGCGAATCTCACTCGTCCCATCCGGCACGCGTCCCGTGTACACCACGCGCAGTGCCGCCGGCGCCCCCTCCATGTGCAGTCGACCGTCGTCGCTCCGCGACAGGGTGCCGACGATGGTGAGGGGGCGCAGGTGAAAGTAGGCCGGGTAGGCGACGAGCGTGGCGACGTTGGTGACGCGACGCGTCGGCGGCTGCGCCGAGACGGTGGCCGAGAAGAGGAGCGCCAGAGCCAGGAGCCGACGACCCACGGCGGCATTTTCCCACGCTTTTGCTACAATCGGCGAAGTTTGTGAAACATCCGAACAAAGCGGCCTCGAGCAGGGGCGCCAAAGCGAAGCAGAGTCTCGAACAGGTGTCCGAGCTCACCACGAACCGCTTGTCGGTGTACCTGCGTTGTCTCAACCAGCTCGAGGGCGCCGGCGTGCGGACCATCTCGTCCCGCGCGCTGGCCGACCAGTTTCACATGAATGCCGCGCAGATTCGAAAGGACCTTGCGTACTTCGGCGAGTTCGGCGTGCGCGGCGTCGGCTACTACGTGCGCGACCTGAAGCGCCATCTCCGGCAGATTCTGGGGCTCGACCGGAAGCTCCGCGTGGCCATCATCGGCGCCGGCAACCTTGGACTCGCGCTCGCGGACTATCCAGGCTTCCGTCAGGAAGGGTTCGAAATCGCCGCGCTGTTCGACAGCCTCACCGCGAAGGTGGGTCAGCAGTCGAAGGGGGGCGTACCGATTTACGATGTCCAGGATCTGAAGAAGCTGGCGCGAACCTGGGGCATCAGCATTGCGGCGATCGCAGTTCCCGAATCGTCAGCGCAGCGCGTGATCGATCTCGTCGTGGCGTCCGGCATCAAGGCGGTGCTCAACTTTTCGCCAGGGGCGCTGCAGGTGCCCCCGGATGTGAAGCTGAAGAATGTGGATCTGACGGTTTCGCTCGAGAGTCTCTCGTTTTACCTCGCACGGGGGGACAGTGAGGAGCACTAAGACAGGCAGGGCTGGTCGGGCAGGTGGGGCAGGCACGGCAGGCAAGGCCGGCAGGGCTGGTCGGGCTGGTGGGGCGGGTAAGCCTGGTAGGGCAGACAAGGCCGGCGGGCCTGGTGGGGCAGGGGAAGCGCCTGCGGCCATGCGAGCCGGAGGCAAAGCGAAGCCGACGGCGAGCATCAGCGTCAGCTCGCGCCGGGGGTGGGGCCCCGGCGCCAGTGCAAAAACGTTGGCGCCTGCGGCCAAGCCGCTGCTCTCGCACGTGGACGCCAGGGGCCGCGTCACGATGGTCGATGTCGGCGCCAAGCCGGTCACCGATCGCGACGCGATCGCCAGGGGGTCGATCACGATGTCGCGCGAGGCGCTGATGCAGATCCGACGGGGTGCGGTGAAGAAGGGCGATCCCCTTCAGGCCGCCCGGCTTGCCGGCATCATGGCCGCCAAACAGACGTCGGCGCTCATCCCGCTCTGTCATCCGCTGCCGCTCTCGAGCGTCCAGGTGGAGCTCACACCCGTCTCGCGCGGCTACACGATCGAAGCGCGCGTCCGCACGAGCGCTCAAACCGGTGTCGAGATGGAAGCGCTCACCGCCGTCGCGGTCGCCGCGCTCACCATCTACGACATGCTCAAAGCGGTCGACAAGGCGATGGTCGTCGGCGATATCCGGCTCGAGTACAAAACGGGCGGGAGGTCGGGGACCTATCGGAGGAGAGCGGGAAGGAAAAATGTAAGGATGTGAGGGTCCCATGCGGTCCATCGCCGCGTTCACGGGTGCGCTCATGATCATGCAAGGCATTGCGGTTGCGCGGGCGCCGGCCGGCGCGGCGATTCCCACCTATCGCTACGCCATCGTGGCAACGTATCCCCACGATTCTGAGGCGTTCACCCAGGGGCTGCAGTACCTCGACGGGTTCCTCTACGAAGGCACGGGCCTGAATGGCCGTTCGTCGATTCGGAAAGTGAAACTCGAGACGGGGGAGGTCGTGCAGCGGCGCGACGTGGGGCCGCAGTATTTCGGCGAAGGGATCACGGTGTGGAAGTCGACCATCGTGGAGCTCACGTGGCAGTCGGGCATGGCGTTCACCTACGACCGGCACACGTTCGCTCCCCGTCGCACGTTCACGTACACGGGTGAGGGATGGGGACTGACGCACGATGCCACGAGCCTCGTCATGAGCGACGGCTCCAGTCAGTTGCGCGTGCTCGATCCCGAGACGTTCGCCGAGCGGCGGAGGGTGACCGTGACGTCCGACGGAAGACCGGTGACGTCGCTGAACGAACTCGAGTTCGTCAAGGGCGAAGTGTTCGCCAACATCTGGCAGACAGATCTGATTGCGCGTATCGATCCCGTGAGCGGCGTCGTCAAGGGCTGGATTGACTTGAGCGGCCTTCTCTCGCCGCGCGAACGCGCGGCCGCCGACGTGCCGAACGGCATCGCCTACGACGCCGCGCGCGACCGGCTGTTCGTCACGGGCAAGCTCTGGCCCAAACTGTTCCAGATCCGGCTCTTGGCGGGCAGGCAGGGCGGGCAGCGCAGGTAGGGCAGGTAGGGCACGCGGGGCGGGTAGGGCAGGTGGGAACCAATTCCCCGATTACCCAATTACCAGATTCAGCCCTGTATTGATTCAGAAGATCCTCGCCGCCGAAATGGGCCACCAGCGCAGCTGGACCTTGCCGATGATGTATTTCTTTGGCACTGAGCCCCAGTGACGACTGTCGGAGCTGTCATTCCGGTGGTCGCCCATGACGAAGTCATAGCCCTGCTCGATCATCTTCGGTCCGAAGTCGTCGTGACCACGGAATTCCTCCTTCACGTAGTCGTCCTGCAGCGGAATGTCGTTCACGTACACGCGGCCTTCGATAATCCGCACGGTGTCGCCTTCCTCGGCGATCACGCGCTTGACGAACGACTTGCTCGGATCCACCGGGTAGTACAGCATGACGACGTCGCCCCGGCGCGGCTCGCCAATGCGGTAGATCAGTTTGTTCACGATGAGACGATCCTGATCCTGCAGTGTCGGCACCATGCTGCGGCCCTCGACCCGCGCCACCTGAAATGCGAACGTGACGATGAGAATCGCATAGACGGCGGCCGACGCCAGTGTCTTGATCCACGCGATGAGTTCTTCCCGAACGTCCTCGATCTTGACGCCGGGGCGTGTGAGGCGGATGTCCACCGGCTCGCCGGAATCCGGCCCATCCAGCGTCCCCTCCGGAAGAGCGGCCAACGGCACCGAGGCTGATTCGCCTTCCGGCGGGATCTGCTCGCCGCCGGTCACAGCTTCAAATACTCCCGGAGCCGTCGCGTTTGCGTGCGGCTCACTGGTATCTCCGTGGTCTTCTCGTCTTTCATCCTGAGGAGGTAGTTCCGACTGAACCAAGGCACAATCTCCTTGATCATGTTGATGTTCACGAGGTGCGCGCGGTGTACGCGCCAGAATACGCTCGAATCGAGACGTGCCTGCAGTTCATCCAGCGTTCGATAGCTCGACGTTCCGGCGTGCTGCCTGGTGACGACGGTGATGGTGTCGTCCACCATGGAGGCGTAGATCACGTCTTCGGCCTGGACGAGGAGAAAGCGATCGCCGACCTTGATAGCCAGCCGTTCACGCCGGCTGTGGCGCTCGGCGACGATCTGGACGATTTTCTCGAGTTCGACGCTGCTGATGCGTCCGACATCCGCACCGCCCGCCGTCCCGCCATCGCGATCGCGTCCGGTGGACCGGTCGTCGCTGGCGCCGCTGTTCCCGGGCCGCTCGAGCGCGATGCGGCGCCGCACGCGGTCGAGCGCCATCTCCAGACGGCCCGCGTCGACCGGCTTCAACAGGTAGTCGATGGCATTGACCTCGAACGCTTCGATCGCGTGCTGATCGTAGGCGGTGACGAAAATAATGTGCGACGCCGGTCCCTCGTCGAGCATCCGCCGCGCGACCTCGAAGCCGGTCAGGCCCGGCATCTGGATATCCAGGAAGACAAGGTCGGGCCGGAGGCGTCCAATCGTCTCGAGGGCTTCGAGGCCGTTGCCCGCCTGCGCGATCACCTCCACACCGCCCGTCTGGCCGAGCAGGTAGCCCAACTCGTCGCGCGCGAGCTGTTCATCGTCCACCAGTACCGTTCGCAGATCCATGGCGTCGTGCCTGTTAGGTTGTCAGGCGGTCACGCGTTCGGGCAGCATCAGTTCGGGAATCTCCAGCCGTGCGCATGTGCCGCGTCCTTCTTCGCTCGTGAGGGCCAGCTGGCAGCTGGCGCCGTAGATCGTCCGCAGCCGTTCGTTGACGTTGGTCAGGCCGATGCCGCCGCCGAGCGCCCGCTCGAGCCGCTCTTCCGTCATGCCCAGCCCATCGTCCAGGACCTCGATGATGACATGATCGCGGCGACGCACCGTTCTGATTGTAACGTGGCCTCCCCCCACCTTCCGCGCGAGTCCGTGCTTGATCGAGTTCTAGACCAGTGGCTGCAGGATCATACTCGGCACGATGACGTCCAGGGTGTCGGGCGCAATGTGCTTGACAATT
This sequence comes from Vicinamibacteria bacterium, assembly GCA_041476545.1. Lineage (GTDB taxonomy): Bacteria > Acidobacteriota > Vicinamibacteria > Vicinamibacterales > CAVVIG01 > JBGOTP01. The sequence continues at coordinate 10,185 of JBGOTP010000067.1, forward strand.
TCCAGCTGCGGCCCGAATCGAATCGCTTCGATGGCGAGATACTCATCAATCGACTCGAGTTCTTCGCGCAGCGACACGAAATGGTCGGTGCTGCGCATCAGCCGGCGCAACAGCCCCGACAGCTTTGTAATGAGCATGCGGGCCGTGTCCGGCTGCGTGCGGATGAGCGAGGAGATCGACGTCAGCGTGTTGAAGAGAAAATGCGGGTTGATCTGGCTCGCCAGCGCTTCGATTTTCGCCGCCAGCAACAGTTTCTCCTGCTCCTCCAGCCGGTGCTCGATGCGGGCGGTATTCCAGATCTTGATCGGGATGGCCACGCTCAGCACGGTCGCGAGCAGGACGAAGGTCAGCGTCCAGAATGGATCCGGTGGCAAAGCGAACAGGCGGCCATGTTCACTCCAGCGCGCCCCCAGTCCCTGACGAAGCAACTCGAGCGCGATCGGCACCGCCAACAGCACAACCTGCCAGTCGATCTGCAGCCCTCGTAGCATCTGCCACGCCCGGCGTGGAATTTCCATGAAGACGAATGGCGAAAAGTGCCAGATCGCTTCCTTGGGGCACAATTCACGCAGGCCGCCGCCCGCGAATCCGCAGCCGATGGCGAAGGGGAGCGCGATGAACTCGCCGTTGAAGAGGGGCGGCAGTCCGACGAGCAACCCGACGGTCGCGCCGGCGTAGGGACCGGCGATGAGGCCGGCGAGCAGCGATCCCTCGAGCGTCAGATCCGCCGCCTTGTAGTTCAGCAGCAGGCGCGAGGTCACGCCGGCCGCGAGAGGAATACCGAAACCGAGGACGAAGACGAGCCGGTCGGGCCAGTCGCGGCGTTCAAAGATCAAAATGTGGCGGAAACGCCGGTACCGGGCCAGCATCGTAGCCACCGTGGCCACCACGGCCAGCTTCACGATGAGCGTCGTGAGCAGCAATTGCTCGGCGGACAGAAGCTTCTGGCCTGACATCGTTGATTTACTTGATCTTAGCGGCCGGGTAAACTGAGGGCAATGGCTGTCATTCGACCGCTCGTCGCCGGCTTCGCGACCACGCTGAAGCATTTGTTCAAGAAGCCCATCACGGTGAACTACCCGGAGCAGAAGTTTCCGATGTTCCCCAAGTTTCGCGGGAAACAGGTGCTGATGCGCGACGAGAACGGCCTCGAGAAATGCGTGGCCTGTGGGCTGTGCTCGGTCGCCTGCCCGGCGGATGCCATCTACCTCGAGGCGGCTGAGAACGATGGATCGGTTCAGGCGGGTCCGCGGTACGCGTCGGTGTATCAGATTCACAAGACCCGCTGCATTTTTTGCGGCTACTGCGAGGAAGCCTGTCCGGTGGGCGCCATTTTCATGGGAAAGGACTACGAGCTGGCCGTCTACAGCAAGGAGGACTTCGTGTGGGATAAGCAGGAGTTGCTCGTGCCTGCGGCTGATCACTGATGCAGATAGGCGCGCTCGGCGACATTCACGGTGCCTTCGATGCCGTGCTGGAGATCATGGCGCGGCATCCGGATGTGCCGTTCTGGGTCCAGGTCGGCGACGTGGCCAGCAACGACGGCGAGTATTTCACGCCCATTCGTCCCCTGTATTGGATCAAGGGCAACAACGAGGACTTCGACGTCGTGGCGGCGGCGATGCGCGGCACGCCGCCATCTGAGACGCTGCGCTACTTGCCCAACGGCGGACCGCACCAGGTGGGCAAGTGGCGGGTGGCGGCGCTTGGTGGCACGTTCGCGCCGAGCTGGTATCACACGCCGGCCGGCGCCTTGCCCCCGTCACGCGGACGGCGCGTCGCGGGCGCCACCGTGAAACTCGGGAAGAGCCGCGACGACAAGCGCCGGCACTTCGTGCGCGACGAAGTGCTCGCCTGTAAGGCGTTGCAGCAGATCGACCTCTTTCTGACGCACGAAGCGCCGCGGCCGTTCTATCCGGCGGGCCGCCGGATAGATGCCGGCAAGACCGTGATCAACGAAGTGCTCACCACGATGCGTCCACGTCTGCATCTCTTCGGTCACCACCACGAGTTCACCGACTCGGTACGCCAGGGCGTGCGGTCCATCGGACTCGATGTCGTCACCAAGTCCTATCTGCTCATTGACGAGGAGACCTTCAGATGCGAACGCCTCGATGCTTAGCGTTCGCCGGGAGAATTTGGTCATCTGGTCATCTCGACGTCTGGTCTTTAGTAACGCTCAAGGTCCAAGTCCAATCCGACCAGATGTCCACCCAATCCGACCAGATGTCCAAATGACCAAATGACCAAATTCACCGACGCCCTCGATCAACGCGTCCTTGTCTGTGATGGCGCGATGGGGACGATGCTGTACGGCAAGGGCGTCTTCATCAACAAGAGCTTTGACGCGCTGAACCTGACGCAGCCGGGCCTGGTTGCGAGCGTGCACGCGGAGTACGTTCGCGCCGGCGCCGACATCATCGAGACCAATACGTTCGGCGCGAACCGCATCAAGCTCGGGTCGTTCGGTCTGGCCGATCGCCTCCGCGAGGTCAACATCGAGGGCGCGCGGATTGCGCGTCGCGCCGCCGCGGACCAGGCCTACGTCGCCGGCGCGATCGGTCCGCTCGGGCTTCGCATCGAGCCCTGGGGCAAGACCGGCGTCGACGAGGCGCGCGAGTACTTTCGCGAGCAGGCACGGGCCCTCCTCGACGGGGGCGTCGATCTCTTCATCCTCGAGACGTTCCGCGATCTGAACGAGATCGGCGCCGCGATTGACGCCGTGCGCTCGGTGTCCGATCTGCCGATCATCGCGCAGATGACAACCGAAGAGGACGGCGACACGCTCGATGGCACGCCGCCCGAGCGTTTCGCGCCAGAACTCGAACGACGGGGCGCGACCATCATCGGCGTCAATTGTGCCGTGGGGCCTGCGCCCATGCTCGACACCATCGAGCGCATGGAAGCGGTCACCAGGATCCGTCTGTCGGCGCAGCCCAACGCGGGGAAGCCGCGCGACGTGGAAGGGCGCAACATCTATCTGTGTTCGCCGGAGTACATGGCGTCCTACGCCCGCCGTTTCGTCCTGCACAACGTGCGGGTGGTCGGTGGCTGCTGCGGGACGACCCCCGAACACATCCGGCAGATGAAGGCCGCCGTGCGGGCGCTTGCACCGGCCGCGGCCGGGCCGGTCAACCCCGCGAACCTCGTGAACCCCGTGAACCCCATGAACCCTGTTGGTTCCGTCGCGGAACCGACCCCGGTTCCGCGCGCGCAGAAGTCGCGGCTCGCCAGGCAGATGGCCCAGGGCGTATTCGTCCTCGGGGTCGAACTGCTGCCGCCCCGCGGATTCGACGCCGGGCCGATCATCGAGCGCGCCCGCGTCCTCAAGGCGCGAGGCGTCGACGTCGTGAACATCCCCGACAGCCTGCGTGCTGGCGCCCGGCTGAGCGCGCTCTCGCTGGCGGTGCTCATCGAGCAGCAGGCCCACATCGAAACGCTGCTGCACTATTCCTGCCGCGATCGCCACCTGCTCGGCATCCAGTCGGACCTGCTGGGTGCTCACGCGATGGGATTGCGCAACGTCCTTCTCATTACCGGGGATCCCGGCCGCGTTGGCGATTTTCCCGATGCCACGGCCGTCTTCGATGTCGACTCCATCGGGCTCACCAATGTGGTTTCCCGTCTCAACCGCGGCTACGATGTCGGGGGACAGGCCATCGGTGCCCCGACCGCCTTCCATCTCGGCGTGTCGGTGAACCCCGACGCGTCGGATCCAGACGAGGAGCTCCGGCGATTCGAGTACAAAGTGGATGCGGGCGCCGAGTTCATTGTCACCCGCCCCACCTTCGACCTTGCCGCGTTCGAGCGCTTCGTCAAACGCATGGAACCGGCGCGGTTACCGATCGTGGCTGGTGTGTTTCCTCTCGAAACCGTCAGGAACGCCGAATTCATGGCAAACGAAGTGCCAGGTGTGCGGATACCAGCGGAACTGATTGAGCGCATTCGCCGCGCTGGAGGTCACGACGCGGTGGCGGCCGAGGGTGTGTCAATTGCCAGGGAGATCGTGACAGGGCTGCGGGGTGGCGTGCAGGGTATTCAGGTGTCGACGGCGTCCGGCAACATTGAGACCGCGCTCGCTGTCCTTGATGGACTTCGCTGAGGGTCCAGAGGTATAGTCGCACCGCTGCCTGTTCTGCTTGTGGCGCGAGCATTCCTGAGGGCTTCTGATGTCGTTATTCGACTCGCCCGGTCCGGTTGAGCACGACGAGTTCTTCGGAGCGGACGCGGCGACCCGCGCACTGTCGGTCACCCGCGTCGAGACGGACTTTGTCAACGGGGTGTATCAGAAGATTGCGAAGGTGTACGACTACACCTTCGGGCCCACGCTGCACGCCGGCCGGCTGCAGGCGATTCAGCGCATGAGCATCGCCCCGGGTTCGAAAGTGCTCGAAGTGGGCGTGGGCACGGGCATCAACGCCGCGCTCTATCCGAGGGATTGCACCGTGACCGGTATCGACCTCTCCAGCCGCATGCTGGAGAAGGCTCGTACCCGGCTCGATCGCAAAGGCATCCACAACGTGCGGCTCATCGAGATGGACGCAACAAAACTCACGTTCCCGAGCGACAGCTTCGATATCGTCTACGCGCCGTACGTCATCAGCGTCGTACCCGACCCGGTGGCTGTCGCGCGCGAGATGCACCGCGTCTGTCGTCCCGGCGGCCGCATCGTCGTGCTCAACCACTTCCGCAGCAAGAGCCGGGTTGGTGCCTGGCTCGAGCGGGCCATCGCGCCAGTCACGCCGTACCTCGGCTTCAAATCCGACCTCGACCTGCCGGCCTTCCTCGCGCAGGCCGACTTCGACCCGATCTCGATCGAGAAGGTGAACGTGCCGCCGATCTGGTCCCTGGTTACCTGCATCAAGGAATGATCAGTCGCCGGGTGTGGCCGGCCTTGGTGCTGGCGCTTTTCTGCCTGCCCCTGTTTCTCGGTCTCCGGAACAACGATCTGATTGGCGACGAGGCGGCGCATTCCTTCAGCGTCGATCGGATTCTCGAGACGGGCACGTGGCTCATCCCCAAGCTCAGCCCCTTTCCCAATGTGGACTTCCTCGAGAAGCCGCCCCTGAAGTTCTGGATTGTCGCCGCCGGCATCCGCGCCGGCCTCCCGCACGATGAGTTCGGACTCCGGTTCTGGGACGCGCTGTTTGCCAGCGCGGCATTTCTCTATCTGTTCGGCATCGGCCGCCGGCTTGCGGGGCCGTGGTGCGGAGCCGTGGCGGTCATGATTCTGTTCGTCCAAGGACCGCTGATGTCCATCCATGGCATTCGCACCAACAACATGGAGGCGGCGCTGCTCCTGTGCTATTGCGGCGGGTTCTACCACTACTTCGCGTGGGCGTCGGCCGGGGACCACAGCCGCCGCTTGTGGCATCCGATCGCCATCGCCTTGTACTTTTCGTTCGGCTTCATGATGAAGTTCGTCGCGGCCCTCTTTCTGCCGATGGTCCTGGGCCTGGCGAGTCTTCTCATCGGGACGTATCGCAAGCGCCTCGTCGAGGACTGGCGGATCTGGCTGAGTGCCGGCGCCGTGGCGCTCGTGCTGGCTGTGCCCTGGTACGTCTACGCGACCATTCGCTTTGGCACGGCCTTCTGGAACGTCATTTTCGGCGCGCATGTCTATACGCGTTTCACTCTCTACCTCGACCCCGCACACGTGCATCCATGGAACTACTACTTCGTGGAGATGTCGCGGGCGCTGAGCTCGTCGAACACGGCCTGGCTCGTCATCGTGGGGGCCGTGCTGCTGGTGGCCGAGACCATCCGCCGCCGCTCGGCCGAAGGTCTCGTGGTCATCTTGTGGTTTGCCGTGCCGATCGCCATCATTTCTTGTGGTTCCTCGAAGCTCGATCACTACGCACTCCCGTTTCTGCCGCCCGTGGGTCTGGCTGGAGGGTATTTCATCGGCATGATTGCGATGGCGGTCTCGCCGCGCGTCGATCGCGCGTTGGGTAGGGTCGGGCACTTCACCGAGTGGCGCAATTCCCGCCTGGCGACGTGGCTGAGTCTTCCGGCGCTGCGTGTCGCGTGTCTGGTGTTCGCCGTGCTGTCAATGGGCGTTCTGGTCTCGACGGTTGTCGCTGGGCCGCTGACCCTTCGCATCATTGATGGGTTCGTGTTTCGGAACCGCGATCTCCTGCGCCCCGGGTTGGTGTCCGCGGTGCTGTTCATCCTGGGAGGCTGGCCTCAGGGGATTGGCCGGCTCGGCATCCCGCTGCTGATCGTGACCGTCCTGCCGACGCCGGCGTATCGCGGGACGCTGGCGGACATCCAGTCGGGGACGCCGAACTTACGGCGCGTGCGGGATTGCGTCGTCCGCATTGGGGCGCAACCGGAACAGATGATGTCCGGGCCCCGCGGTCTGTACGTCGACATCGATGGCCCGGACTTCTTTCAGCCGTTCAATCACCAGTACACGTACTACTTCCGTGGCGTGACCCCGTGGCATCGCCCGTCGCAGACCCCGCCGGAGCTGCTGCACCGGTTCTTCTTCGATCCGTCGGAGCAACGCCCCGTGCTGATGTCACCGAAGCGCTATCAAGCCTTGAGCGAGAGTTTTGCAGGGGAGCTCGACTTGCCCGGCGCACCGAGGGTGGCGGTATTTGAGCCGGCCGTCGTGCTCGTACTGTCGGGCGCCTATCGCGTGTGCAGTCCGGATTCACTGGCCGCCGCCGAGGCGGGTCCGTTGAACCGCGGCGAACCCCGTTGAACGACGCCGAGTGGCGTTCAGACATGTCCATCTCCTCCTATCCGTGGCCTGCGTTGAACGGGAGCACCCCGCAGTGGACTGGCCACGGCTTTCTGGTCGCCGGCCAACGGACGGGCGTGCTCACGTACAGCGGCGGCGACTCCGGCTGGTCGGCGTCGCTGACGCGCCTGCACGAGAACGCTGCCGGTACTAACCATCCCATCGACGAAATGTCGAAGGGCTGGGCGACGTCGGCGTTGCGGCGCTACGTCGCGGATCCCCAAGGCGTCCTGCTCGAAGTCGGGTGTTCG
>JBGOTP010000068.1:0-16825 GCA_041476545.1 Vicinamibacteria bacterium
ATAAACGGACGGCGCTGGTTTCCGCACTAGTGTTCCTGGATCGCAACAAACGAAGGGTTTCTGCGACTGACGATGAGCTCTTCGAGTTCGTCCTCGGGATCGCCAAACACGAAGGCGACTTCGGCGGAAGCGCTGACGAGGCGGTCGATGGAATTGCGGCGTGGTTGAAGGCTCACGTCGAATCTACAAAGCTGAAGTCAAGCGACATGAAGTTGTCCGAATTCATTGAAGCTTGCAAACAGGCGGGGTGCCATTGCCGCAAGTCGAGCAAAGGCGAGGGTTGGGTCATCCGAGGACCGAAGGGCGAGAACATCAGCATCATGGGAAGCACTCGCCGGCTCCATGGGAACGCTGTCAGAAAGTACGTTCGTCTGCTTGGAGTCTCGGAATCGAGATCTGGCATCCGTCTGGATGAATTCCTAGCTGGAGCAAGCCCAGAGCAGGAACTGATTCGAAGATTCAGACACGTTCTGGATCGATCGGCCGACGCTTGACGCTAACAGGGTTGCACCAGACGGCCGTCGGTGCCAATCATGAGCGGCCGCTGGTGAACGCTGGCCGCAAAAGGGACACATGCGCATTCTAGCCTCAACGCTTTTGCTGGTTGTCGCAACCGGTGGCCGTGCGCAAGTTGCGCCCTTGGGGGCCCAGAACTGGCAGCAGGCCGATGCTGCGACGATGCGGCTCAAGCCCGCTGCGTTCGCGGACCTGTCGACGCAAGTCCGTCAGGTCCTGGAACAACGGGGTTGCACTGTGCCTCAGACCTACGCCAACCCGACACCACACAATGTCGTCCGAGGGCGTTTCACGTCCGCCGCTCAATTGGACGTCGCGGTGCTGTGCTCGAGGGAGAGAGTCTCGTCAATTCTCGTGTTTCGCGGCGGTTCGAGCACTGACGTCGCGGAATTGGCCTCTTCACCAGACGCAGAATTCCTCCAAGGAGTTGGGCCAGGGAACCTCGTTGGCTACTCTCGCTCCGTGGCGAGCGCAAGCCCGAAGTACATTCAGGATCACTACGATCGGTACGGCGGATCGAAGCCGCCACCATTGGATCATGACGGCATAGACGACGGCTTCGATGGGAAGGCGTCGGTCGTCTGGTATTGGTACGGCGGGCGTTGGCTGCAGCTCCAGGGAGCCGACTGAGCGGTCCAACATTGGCATGCGGCCGCACCCCAAAGGCAGAACATCCAACCGTGAGCGATGCTGGTCGTTTGGCTTCAGTTTCTGGTCGTTCGTCGCTCAATCGCGGTCGCGACTCGCGATTTCATGTACTACAGCCCGCCGTGAGCTGGCCAACGTCCGCAGAATCGGCGCCACAGCTCTTCTGACCTGGCCACAACTCCGCAGGATCGACGCCACAGGGCCGCGTGCTCTGGCCAGACCCTGACGGATCGACGCTACCGCGCCTCGTGATCTGGCTAACGGCGCGGGATCACGCCCTTCCGCGCTCCATGTTTGGCCTTCCGCCCTCTCTGCTTGGGCTTCCGCCCTCAGTACTCGGACTTCCGCCCGCGGTGTCACGACTTCTGTTCTGAAGGCGGATGCTGAAGTCAGCGTTGCGGCGACAATCGGCGCGTTGCACGTGGACCACACGTCTTCTCTGCGGCTCTCCGCGACCTCTGCGGTGTTCGCCGTGTGCCGTGCTTAGGCTCGCATCGCGCGTTCGTGCAGCGACTTCATCGCCTGCCAGCCCGCGGCCACCGCGCCCTCCTGCCAGTCGGGCTGCGAGTAGGGTGCCGTCGCAGCGGAACCGATGATGATCCGGTTGTCGACCTTCGAGAGCTGCCCGCGGCGCGCCGCCGACCCGCCCGACGCGTACCCGCCCTGGCTGTATTTGACCTTCCGCCACCACACGCCGTACGCGCTCTCGAATTCCTGACGGATCTGCGGATGGACCTTGCTTGCGTGCAGCAGCACATGATCGAGGCGTTCCTTCACCGACCGGTCGAGCAGATCACCGATGGGCCCGTTCGAGTAGAGCCCGAGGAGCACGCCCTTCCGCGTGAAGTAGTCGTTCGACGGGTAGGAGAATTCGCCGATCGGAAGGTTCGAATAGAGGTGCCCGCCGAAAATCTGGTCGTCCTCTTCCCAGAAGCGGCGCTTCATCTGCAGCGCCATCTTCGCGCTGTTGCTGTAGGTCGTGGCCTTCACGGCCGCCGTCATTTCCGGCGAAAGATTGATGTCGACCGTGGACAGCACCGAGAGCGGCATGCAGACGACGACGTAGTCCGCGCTGACTTCGGTCTGCCCGCGGCTCTTGGTGTCGAGGTACGAGATCTTCACACCCTCGTCACTCTGGTGCACGGACTGTACGTCGGCGTTGAAGGTGATCTTGCCAGGGCCGATTGCCCGCTGAAGGCCTTTCGGAAACTGATCCATGCCGCCGACAGGCTGAAAGATCGGCGCCGCGGCCGTGCCGTCCGACGCCGTGATCGATCGCATGCGGTTGCCATATCCGGATCGCAGCAAGGCCGCGAACTCGTACGGATTCCCCGGTCCGCGCGCGCTGAACGCCTTGTAGGCGTGGCTGGAGGAATCGAGGTATCCCTCGGACACCAGAAAACTCACGAAGCGCTGCCGGTCTTCGGGCGTGAACGGCAGGTCGAGTGTGTGTTGATCGATCGCCTTGACCAGCAGTTCGTTCGTGTAGCCGACCATGTCGGCCTTCACTTCGCGCAGCCGCACGCGCTTGTTGCCGAAAGACCCGGCGTTCGCTCCCTCGTAGTAGAAGTAGTTCGCGTCGGCCTCGTTCACGAAGAGCTCGACCGGGACGCCAAGCTCCCGGCAGTAGTTCAGCACGCCCGTGTGGGTGTACGGAATCCGCCAGGGACCGACGTTCGAGTACAGGCCTTCGTCGAACGTGCAGACCTGACGCTCGCCACCAATCTCGGTGTGCTCGGTACCCTTCCGCGCGCTCCACACCAAGCCGCCCACGCGGTCGCGCGCTTCGAGAATCCGGTAGTCGTAGCCAAGCTTGCCGAGCTCGTATCCGACCGCAAGACCCGACACACCGGCGCCAAGAATGATGATCGTCGCGTTCCTCGGCCGTCCCGTGAGCGCCGGGCGAACGCCCGCCTGGCCCGCCATGAGGTCCCAGGACATCATGGCGCTCATCACCAACGATGACCCACCCACGATGCCCAGCTGTTCGAGGAAGTGACGCCTCGTCAGTTGAGAGGCGTCCGGGGATACGGGCGGCATCTTCATCATCATCACGCACCTCGCACCGGGCGCACGCACCGCACATGCGGGCGCCCGGGCTGTTCGCGACAGCATAGCGCCTCGGATTCGGATGCGAAAAGCAATTTCTGTGCTTGTAACGCGTTGCAGAATTGCAACGCGCTTAGCGGGTGAAGGGTGCTTCGAGGTCCGCGTAGGAGAAGCCGAAGCTGTCGATCGCGCGTGCGAATGGCTGACCGTCGGCAAGCGCGTGCAGCAGCGGTCCCCAGCCGAAGCCCGGACGGTCCATGATGACCGACACCGCCAGAAGACTCTCGTCGTAGGCCACCGTCGCGTCGGCGGCGTTCAGATTCGTGAAGGTCCCCTCGAAGCGTATCAACGGAATCGATCGACCACTCGCCTTCATCCGGCGGCGGGCCGCCTGCGGGTCGGCGCCCTCGAAGTACTGGGCGAGTCCTTCGTGCAGCCAGACGGGCACGCCGCGGCGTGCAATGTGTGCCACAACCGCGTGCGTCAGTTCGTGGGCCAACACGGCTTCGAAGAGACTCGGATTCTGCGTGGCGCCTCCGGTGGGCACGCGGATTCTGCCATCGTAGAGACCGCCCGACCACTCCGGCGCTCGGGTCGTGTCGCGGAACTGCTTCTCGGTGTAGAGAACGGCCACGATCGTGTCGGATGGGTACTCGCCGATCTTCTCGCTGACTCGCCAGAACGCCCTGCTGAGAATGGCGCTCACCTGCACGGCCAGCAATTGCTCCTCGTGTCCTTCGAACATCACCTTGAAACGGTCGTATCGGACCTCTTGGAAGTTCTCATGGACTTTGGCGTCACGCCGCCACATCTCCAGCTGACGCGCGATTTCGGCGTTCGCCGGTGCGTACTTGAGCGCCTGCTCATAGGTCTGAATCGCGAGATCGACCTGCCCCTGGTCGTACGCGATCTGACCGAGCAGCTGAGCGGCAGTCGTGAGCTTCGGGTCGAACTGCAGCGCCTGCTGAAGACGCACGATGGCTTCCTGGGGCTTCCCTTGGAGGTGCGCCGAGGCTCCGGCCCCGAGCAGCAGCACCGGGTCGCGCGGGCGAAGAGCCAGCGCCCGCGCAAACAAGACCGACCCCCGATCACCGTCTCCGTTCTGAACCGCCTTCCAGCCCGCCTCGTTCAGATCCGTGACGGTCGCCTGCGCATGGACAGTCGACTGAGTATGAAGAGACGCGACGGCCAGGACCGTGAAGAAGAGTGCAGTGACGATTGGTCGTGCAGACATGACCGGCCAGCTCCTGGCGGCGTCGGCGCAAGCGTCATGCCGCGCTTTCTGGCTCCATCGCTCCTGGCGTGGCCCGACATGGCGGGACATTTCCCGTCGTCTTCGATTCAACGCTCGACCGATCGGCCACGACTTACAAGTTTCGGAGTCGGATTACAGATTGGGATCGTCCCGCCGGAAGACCGTCCGCTTGCCGGTATGCGGGAGTCGAACCTCCACGTATTCGGCGCGCGAGAAGCCCAACGCACTGGCGATCTGCCAGATCTGAGCCTCCTCTTCCGCCGACACGTGATCATCGGCCGCGGATACCGCGAACAGGCACTCGATGAGTTCGCGCCGCTCCGCGTCTGAGGCGATCGCGCTGAACTCGCGCGTGACAAGGTAGTCTTCGGTGCCGCCGAATAGACGATTCTGGCTCTTGGCGATTTCGACGACGAGCGTGGCCTGCGCCTCGGGCAGTTGTCCCACGCGCCGCACCAGCTCGACCATCCGCGCGGTCTCCACGTCGCTGATGTCGAGATCGGCGTTTGCGACGCGGCTCAAGACGTACGCAAACGCCGCCAGATGTCGAGCGCGTCGGACATCGAGCTTGTCCAGCTCCCGGACGATCCGCATGACGGTCTCGGTATCGCCCCTCGAACCTTGTGAACCTTGTGAACCCGGTGAACCCCGTGAACCCTGCTCCGAAAACCCCCTCGCACGAAACCACTCGATCATCGACATGTCCGGCCCTTTCGCTGATGGTCGCAGCATACAGCACATGTCTGTAGCTGTCGGCTGTCGGCTCTCGGCTCTCGGCAGCCGCCACGGGCTGAAAGCTGAGAGCTGGCAGCTGACGGCGTCATGTGAGTTATCATCACCTCCGCTCGACTTTCCATTTGTCCATGCAAGGAGGACCCATGACACGCACACTCTTCGTACTGCCCGTGTTCGTCGCCGCGACGGCACTGGCCGCACCCGTGCTGGCGCAAACAGCAGCCGCCCCTCATGCCGCGATCGAAAAACAGATCGTGGCGAGCGAGCGGGCCATCAATGATGCCTTCGCCAAGGGCGACGTGAAGGCGTTCCACGCCGGCAACGTCGCGCCGGATGCGCTCAGCATCGATCCGACGGGCCTGACCCGGGTCAATGGGCCGGACTTCGACAAGATGTTGATGACGGCGAAGATTCCGACCTGGAACATCGACGGGTCGCAGTTCCAGTGGATCGGCGACACGACCGTCGTGCACATCTATCGCTGGACGGGAAAGGGCACGGTCGACGGACAGGCGATTCACAGCCCCACGTGGGCCTCCACGGTCTGGACGAATCGGGGCGGAAAGTGGCTCGCCGTGTTCCATCAGGAAACGGATGCCCTCCCGCCACCGCCGCCTCCTCCACCGGCGAAGCCGGCCGCGGCGCCGGCGAAGAAATAGCGTTCGGCCCATGCTGACACGCAGGAGGTTCTTCAAGGACGTCGCAAGTGGAACCGCCGGCCTGGTTCTTCTGCGCGGTGATGGGGCGAATTCCGCGGCGCAACCTCAGCAGACACCGAGCGCGGCCCGCCGACAGGTCCTGGTCGGCGGCCGCCGCGTCAAGGTTGTCGACGTCCACGCGCACTGCGCCATTCCGGAAATCGCGGACGTCGTCCGGGGAACGAGCCTGGCGAGATCCGTTCAGAGCACAGGCGACCTCGTGCTGAGCCCGGCGCGTCTGCGGTACATGGACACGGAGGGTATCGATGTTCAGGTGCTCAGCATCAACACCTTCTGGTACGCGACCGATCGTGAGCTCGTGCAGCAGGTCATCAGGATTCAGAATGAAAAACTGGCAGCGTGGTGTGCCGCCCATCCGGACCGCTTTGTCGGCCTGGCCTCGGTCGCGCTCCAGCATCCCGACCTCGCGGCCGATCAGTTGGACGAGGCGGTGAAGAAGCTGGGACTGCGTGGCGTAGCCATCGGGGGCAGCGTTGACGGCGAAGAACTGTCCGCGCGCAGATTCGATCCCTTCTGGGCGAAGGCTGAAGAACTCGGCGTCATCGTGTTCATGCACCCGCAGGCGGCTCCCGGCACGACACAGAACACCCGGCTGCAGGGAAAGGGCGGATTGGGCAACACGATCGGCAATCCACTGGAGACAACCGTGTTTCTCTCGCACTTGATTTTCGAGGGGACCCTGGATCGTTTCCCGCAACTCAAGATCTGCGCGGCTCACGCGGGCGGCTACCTTCCGTCGTACAGCGGCCGGTCGGATGCGTTGTGCGGGCGCGGCGCGGGCGATGATTGCCGGGCGCTCAAGAAACGTCCGAGCGAGTACTTCCAGAAGGAACTCTTCGTCGACACGATGGTGTTTCACCAGGAAGGGCTGCGACATCTGGTCGCCGAACTCGGTGTGGGCCAGATCATGTACGGCACGGACTATCCCTACGACTGGCCGGTCGGCGTGGATTTCGTCCTCAACGCACCGTTCCTGAGCGACCGCGAACGGGAAGCAATCCTGGGCGGCAACGCCTCGGCGCTGCTTCGCATCGTCGCCTGAGATTCCGACGGCCGACCCTAGGCCAATCCGGCTAAAGCCGGATCCCACAGCTGTGGCGTCCGACTTTAGTCGGGCCGACTCCTAGCGGCGCGAGGTATTCGCCAGGCCCAGGTTGGTCAGCACGACGGTCGTAGACCTGGCCTTGTTGAGCGTGTAGAAATGAAGGCCGGGCGCGCCCTCGCGCAGCAGTTCCTCGCATTGTCTCGTCGCGTACTCGATGCCGAACGCGGCCACCGCTTCGTCGCTCCCGCACCGATCGAGCTCGGAAACAAGAGGGGCCGGCAATTCGGCGCCGCACAGTGCGACGAAGCGCTTGATCTGCGCCGCGCTCAGAATCGGCAGAATGCCCGGGATGATGGGCACCGTCACGCCCAGGCTGGCCAGAAAGTCGCGACACTCGAAGTAGTCGCTGTTCCGGAAGAAGAGCTGGGTGATCACGAAGTCGGCGCCCTGGTCGATCTTGTGCTTCAGCCGCTGCCAGTCCACGTGTCTGCCCTCTTTGCAGGCGACGTGGCCCTCAGGAAACCCCGCGACTCCGATGGAGAAATCTCCGACCTCGCGGATGAACCGCACCAGCTCGTATGAGTATGCGAAGCCGCCGACGGTCTGCGTGAATACCGTGGAGCCATCCGGCGGATCCCCGCGCAAGGCCAGGATATTGCGAATCCCAAGATGGCGTAACTGCTCCAGCACGGAGAGGATCTCGTTCCTGGTCGCGTTCACGCATGTGAGATGCGCCATCGTAGGCAGCTGCTGCTCGCGCTGAATCCGATCGACGATGGCCAGGGTCTTGTCGCGAGTGCCGCCGCCCGCTCCATAGGTGACAGAACAGAAATCCGGCTGCAGCCGTCGCAGCGCAGGAATCGTCTGCTCCAGGAGTGTGCGCTCGCCCTCGTTGGTCTTCGTGGGGAAAAACTCGAAGGACACCACCGGGCGCGCCTCGGCTCGTGCCGTCGTCAGAATGTCGTGAATGCGCGGGATCAATGGGCTCATGCCGCCGGCGCCTCAACCGCCGTTGGGTCGAACATCTTCTCCCGGATGAAGACGCCGGGAATCAGCGCGCACACGGCGTACGAGATCCCGAGCAGCGCGATGCCGAGCCCGATCGAGTAGCGGGTCGCCGCCAGACCGATGAGCAGCGGCGACAGCGTGGATCCGATCCGTCCCAGGTTGTACGAGGTGGCCACGGCCGTGCCACGGACGCCGGCGGGAAAACTCTCGCTCAAATACGTCGAGTTCACCGCGTACGGCGCACCGTACAGGAAACCGAAGAGGAGCAGCAGGTACGGAACGGTCGTGGGGGTCGCGGCGTAAATCAAGAGCGGCAGGTACACGGCCGTGAGCAGCCCGGCCGTTATCCACATCACGCGCCGGCCGACGATATCGGCCAGGTAGCCGGTGATGACTTTGCCCAGCACGCCCATCGCATACGTCGCCGCGACGTACCACCCCATGTTCTGCAGGTTGACGCCGAGATCCTTGACCAGGTAACTCGGCAGCCACGTGGTGGCGCCGTAGTACCCGAACTGCAGCGCAATCGAGGTCAACGACCAGAGAATGAACGTTCGGCGCAGCACCGGGTTGTTCCAGAGCTTCGCGAACTCGCCGCCAGGAGCGGCGCCGGCAGCGCCGCCAGTGAGAGACGTCGCACGCCTTCGCGCCGCAAACCAGCTGGGCGGGTCCGGAATGCCGTGCAGCATGATGAGAGCGAAGATGCCCGGCACGATGGCGCAGAGAAACAGCGGCCGCCAGCCCCATCGAGGAATGATGTACCCGGACATCAGTGCCGCGATGACGTAGCCAACCGACCATCCCGCCTGGAGCGCCCCGAGGACGGTGGTCCGAATGCGTGTCGGCACGTACTCGGCCGCGAGCAGCGTCCCGATGCTGTAGACCGCCGCGATGCCGAATCCCGAGATGAAACGCATGACGGCGATCTGCCAGTAGTCGCGGCAGACCGCGATGACGCCCGTGCACAGCGTGAACGTGAGGACCGCCCACCAGGTGACGCGAATCCGCCCGACGCGGTCCGAGAGCCATCCGGCGATGATCCCGCCGATGCCCATTCCGAGCAGCGTGTAGGTGCTCAGCGCCCCAGCCGAGACGGTCGAAATCTGCAGATCCTTGGAAAGGCTCGGCAGCGCGACCGACAGCATCTGCAGATCCATGCCGTCGACGACGAGCGCAATGAAGACGCCGAGGGCGACGATCTTGCCGGTGCGGTCCATTGAACTACTCCGATCCAGCGCCCCCCCCATTTCCTACAAAAGCCCATGGACCTTGCGATCCATGGGCTTCACGTAGCAGCGATCGAACAGTCTCTACGGATTTGGGGCGTGGAAGCGGCCGACGTACGCGGCCTTGCCGACCACGTGGCCTTCCATCGCCTTCATCAGCTCGTCGCGCGTCGCGGTCGCCGGGAGATCCAGCTTCGCATCGAGTGCGTAAAACTCGAAGACGTAGTGATGGAACGGTCCGACGCCTGCACCCGGACCGTAATATCCGGGATTCCCACCGCGCTGGTTGATGCCCGGGCCGTTACGGGTGCCGTCAGGCAGATCGCCCGTCCCCAGCCCCTCGGCAAGCCCTGCCGCTGAGCCAGGAATATTGAACGCCGCCCAGTGCAGCGTATCGACAGGCCCTCGCGCCGATGCATTTTCGATGTCGTGGAAGACCACGGCGTAGCTTTGCAGCGTCGCCGGCGCCGTTGCCGGTGCGTTCGCCGTCGTCCAATGGAACTCGAAGGCCGGCGACTTGTTCTCGCCGCCTCTCGCGAACTTCATCGGCACTTCCCCGCCATCCGGCCACGCGGTGCTCGTCACCGAAAGGACCGGCCCGCGACCGCCGCCACCTCCCCGTGCGCCACCGCCAGCCGGAGCGCCCGCCGGCGGCTGCTGCGCCTGTACGACACCCACGCATATGGCCGCCGCCACTATGACCGCCGAAACCGATAGTCGTCGCATTGCCTCGTTCATTCGCTTACTCCTCCAAAACAACTCATAGGAAAGCCAACCGGAATCCGCCCTGATCCTCGCCGGTATTCTACCTGACTGTTGGCTCGCCGGGGTCAGCGCGCCGAGCAGGGCGTTGGGCGCCACTTGGCGGCATCCGGCTCCTTCTTGAAGTGCGTACTCGTCACGAACGGCTGCGTCAGGTATTTCGGATCCTCGACGATCGTCGTCACCGTGAACCACTCACCATTCGTTTCAGTGTGGCGATCAAAGTACTCCGTCACGCTGGTGTTCTCGCTGTAGGGCACGCCGTTCCTGCGCAGGTATCCCTCCTTGAGACGCGTCGTGACCACCTTCAAGGTTCCGCCCCGCGGTGCCGCACCCCGGCCACCGCCCGGTGGCGCTGCACCGGCGCCACCACCCAGCGGCACTCCACCAGGCGCACCGAGCTGCGCCCCTGTGCCCGCGGCACCTCCACCGCGCGCCGGTGGGCCGGCAAACTCCCACAGCGCGACGGAGGTGCCCTGCCAACCGGCGTCGCCGGCGGGCGGATCCGATGCGCCGAAACGCAGCCGTCGCGTCTGGGTGCCGGCGTCGGTGTCGATCTCAAGTGTGTTGTCGTCTGGCCAGGTGACGTGCAGACGTCCAGGCACGCGCATGATGTTGGCGGCGCCATAGGCCTTGCACGCGTTGCCGCTCGCCTCGTCTTTTGCCGGGTCCCAGGCGTCGGCGAGCTTCCGCGCGTCGGCGTTGAGCGGCACGCTCGCGTAGTCGCCCTTGGCCGGCATCACCATGCGATAGCGCCAGTCTTCGGTAACCACGGACACCCAGTAGCCCGTGAGATCGATCGGCGCCGAGGCCTGCGGCGTCTGCGCGGCGGGCGCCTGCCCGCCACGACCGCGCTGGGCCAGGAGGCGAGCCGGAACGGCGACCGCCAGCGCCGCCACGGCGCAGATGGCCGCCGCCGTCGTGAATCGTCGATGGCGCATCGGTTCTCCTCTGGCCTATTGGCTCTTCTTCGCGCTAAGGCTCTTGTACGCCGCCTCAACGAACATGTCGGTCGTCCACGATCCGGTGGTCGCGCCATAGCGCCCGTCGTAATCCAGGGTGGGCCGCGCGGCCTTGACCTGTTCGAGCGTCCGGCCTTTCTTCACGAGGTCGCGGATCCGATCGCGGATGATCGTGAGCATGTCCCGGTACTCCAGCAAGTCGGCCTCGTCACACAGACGACCGTGGCCGGGGATGACGTAGGTGCCGCCCTCCTGCTTCTCCGCGGGAATCGTGATGTCGAGCAGATGATTCAGTCCAGCGACCACGCCGTCGATGCCGCCTCCTCGCGCGAGGTCGATGACCGGGTAGGTGGTCGTTAGAAACAGATCGCCGGCACTCACGACATCCGATCGGCGGAAAAAGACGATGCTATCGCCATCGGTGTGGGCCGACGGCTGGTGCAGAATCTCGATCGCCTCGCCGTTGAAGAAGAGTTCCTTCCGGGCGGTGAAGTACGTGTCGGCCGGCCACGCCTCCTCGGGCGTCGGCGCCTGCCGTCCAGTGGGCGCGCTCATTCTGTTCAGCACATTTTCGTGCGCGGTAATCAGCGCGCTGGTGCTGCCGGCCGCGCCCATGTTGCCACCGGTAATCGTCGACCCTCGCTTGGCGATCGCAGCGTTGCCGCCCGTGTGATCCGGGTCCGCGTTGGTGTTGATGATGTGGCGAATGGGCTTACTCGAGAGCGTGCGGATGGCCGCGACGACCTTGTCGCTCATCGCCTCGACCGACGTATCGACGAGCAGCACGCCCTCGTCGCCGATCTGCAGCGTGATATTCCCACCACCGGACCCGCCGGTCGTCACGAGCATGTAGACGTTGCCCTGGACGTGGAACACGTGTACGTCGTCGTTGACGGGGACCGGGTCGCCTGGGGTGGCGGCGATCCGGGGCACGGCGCTCGACGGAGCAGGCTGTGGCGCGCGGCTCCGGGTTTGCGCGCGCAAGACCGGTGCGTTCATGGCGACCGCAGCCAGGATGCCCACCAGACAGAGCACCGGAAGGGCCCTTCGTACTACGCCCAGATGCGGCTTCGCGACGTTCATAGGACAGCTCCAGTCGCGACTACGGCTTGGGCGGTGTGGACGGAATCGGCATGGTCTTCAGCTTGAGCTGGTACTCCGGGTACATCGTTTCGGCGCCGCCCTGCGCGGCTTCCGCGGGAATTCCGAACCTGGCCGGAAACTCGTCCAGAAAGGTGTTGGTACCCGGCAGGTGATGCGGCACGCTGCCTTGCGGCCGTTCCACCTCGACGACAGACTGACAGGGATACGGCGGGATCTGCTGATAGGGATCCGCGACGAAGTTCGTCGTGCGCACGAACGGCTCGGTGAGATAGACCGGGTCGTTGATGACGGAAATCCAGGTCAGGTAGTCGCCGTGACGAACGAGGTGCTCGGTGACGGTGGCCGTGTCGCTGCGCGGAATGCCGTTGCGCCTGATCCACCCTATCTTCAAGTGCGTGGTCGTAATCGTCAGCATGTCGCCGTCCCACTTCCCGGTCGAGAAGCCCTGCCAGGTGTGGGCCGCATACTCTGGCGGATGCGGGCGTCCGTCCATCCAGATCGTTCGCTCGGGCGCCTGCCACGAAATGTGTGTGTGGTAGGCCACCAGTTGTTGCGTTGGCGTATCGATGTCCCTCCAGATCCGCAGATTGGCCGGGCCTCTGGGCGAGTAGTCGGAGGGGTGCGGTTTGCACTGGTGTTCGGGCAGCGTGAGAATCGACGCGTCCCAGCTATTGCCGCGGAGGCGCGCGGCCTCGTTGATGGGCAGTCCGAGATAGTCGCCGATTTCCGGCCCCGGGATGCGCTCCGGCTGATCCTCGTGAAACCTCGGCGACCACTCGCCACTCAAGTCGGCCCCGGCGCGCGGCGTCTGCGCTGTCGCGGGGACACCGACCAGAGCGCCGGCCAGTAGCAGCGTGAGACCAAAACGCGCTCGATCGATTCGGTGCATACGCCCTCCAGAGCCCGCATTGTAACCGAACCAGTGTCCCACCGGCCTCACTTGGCGCGACCTTTGTAGCCCTGGGCGATTGTCTGGATAGCGATGATCTGGACGCCTCGACCACCGTCGTTGGTGGTCGCCACGGCGTAGAGCGTCTTCTTGTCTGGTCCGCCGAAGGCGACGCTGATGACGCCGCGCGGCGTAGGGATGGCGCCGAGATATCTGCCGTCCGGTCCGACCACGTGGACACCGGGACCGCCGGTCACGTAGATACGACCGGCGGCATCGACCGTGCTGCCGTCACCACCGCCGCCTTGCAGTGTGACGAACTCGCGTTGATTCTTGAGCGAGCCATCCGGCTGGACATCGAAGGCCGCGAGCGTACCGGCGTTGGTGACGTAGAGCGTCTTCTCGTCGGGACTGAGGATGATCCCGTTGGTGCGAAGCTTGTCGCCGTACCTGGTAATCACGCCTTTCGAGTCGGCGTAGCCCAGCCCGGCCATCGTGAAGTAGACACCGCCCTTGCTGTCGGCCTGAATATCGTTGAGCACGCCGCCCAGACAATCCAAGGGGTCGCCGTCATACTTGTTCGCCAGGAGCCGGCGCCGCGGCACGAGTTGCCAGATCGCCGGATTGAGGGCCCGCTCGGCGATAAACAGCTCACCCTTCGAGTTGATCGAAAGAGCGCCGCCGGTATTCGTGTCCATGTAGACGCTGGAAACCTTGCCGTCCTTGTCGAGCTTCACGACATCGCTCTTGTCGTTCCGCGCGATGAGCAATCCGCCATCGTCGGTGCCCACGATGCCGTCGGCGTTGTTACCCGTGTCCGACCAGAGGACCTTCCATTGTTGACCCGCGGCGACGACGCCGGCGATTGCCGTCACCGTGTAGTCGCGCGGTCCAGCGTTGCCACCGCCACCCGCGCCACGTGCCGGCGCCGCCACTGCAGCCTGTGCTGGCGCGCCACCTGGCCCGGCAACTCCCGCAGCGGCCGGTCCACGTCCCGCGTTGCCTGGCGCCGGAGGCGGATTCCTGCACTTGGCCAGCACCTCTGGTTCCCTGGCGTCCGCGGCCGCCTGCACGCCAGGGCCCTGCCGTGACGCGGGAGCCCGGGCCTGAGCAGACAGCAGAGCCTGGCTCGGGCCGAACGCGACCGTCGCGCCGAGGACACCGAGCGAAGCCACAGCCAAGAAGTTCATGGGCCCTCATTCCCTCTATTCTGCAATATCAGATTCGGCGGACGCGATTATTGCGCGGGCTCGGGCGCGAGTCAACGGCGGACACGCGAGAGCGTCCCTTTTGAAGCACGCCTGACGTGACGGCGATTCGCCCGACGGCCGCCCTCGCAACCTCGAGCCGCTTGGCGAAGGCAGCCCGTTGGCAGCGGTTCTTCAGAAGTCGTCCCGCCCGCGGCCGCCTCGCCCGTATAATCCACGACAACAGTTTGGCGCTCACTCCCAGCACGCGACTCGGCGTCTACGAAGTCACCGCCCAGATCGGCGCGGGCGGCATGGGTGAAGTCTATCGGGCGACGGACACGAAGCTGAAACGTCAGGTCGCGATCAAGATCCTGCCGGCCTCGCTGGCCGCGGACTCCGAGCGGCTGGCGCGCTTTCAACGTGAGGCCGAAGTCCTCGCGTCACTCAATCATCCGAACATCGCTGCCATCTACGGCCTCGAATATCAGGAGCGCCCGCGGCTACACCGAGCCGAGGACAAGCAGATCCGAGGCGAGGTGTCAGCGTCAGCTCGCGCTGGGGGTGGGGCCCCAGCGCCAGTGGAAGAAGTTGGTCCCTTCCTGGTGATGGAACTCGTCGAAGGCGAGGATCTGTCACAACGGATCGAAGGGCAAAGGGCGAAGGGCTCAGGGCTGCCGCGACGGACAAGTCACCGCAATACAGGTCATGCTGAACTGGACCGAACAGTTGAAGCGCCTTGTGCCGGTGAAGTGAGGGGTGGCGCACTCCCTTGCGGGCGGCGTGTTCAGTAGGCTAATCTGGTATATCAGAATGTAGGGATTAGTGTAGCTCTCAGCGATCAGCTGTCAGCTTCTCGGCTTTCTGTCTTTTGGGTTCGTAAGGCCTACTACAGAGACATGCAGCCATTCGTGTACCAGCAGCCGGCGATTCGGGTGATCTTCGGCGTCGGCGTGCTCGATCGGTTGCCGGACGAGGTCGCGCGTCTCGGATCGTCGCGAGCACTCGTCCTTGCCACACCCGATCAACGCAAGGACGCCGAGGAGGCCGCGCGCCGCCTCGGCGAGCGCTCCGCCGGCGTGTACGCGGAAGCGGTGATGCACGTCCCGATCGAAACCGCACGGGCGGCTCGCGCCGAAGCCAGGCGCCTCGATGCGGATTGTTGCGTGGCCGTCGGCGGAGGCTCCACCATCGGCCTCGGCAAGGCCATCGCCCTCGAGTACGGCCTGCCGATCGTGGCGGTTCCAACGACCTATGCGGGTTCAGAGATGACGCCGATCTACGGATTGACCGAGCGCGGCGTCAAGCGAACAGGGCGCGATCCGAAAGTGCTGCCGAAAACCGTGCTCTACGATCCGACGCTGACCGTCAGCCTGCCCGCGCGCATCTCGGGGCCGTCCGGGATGAACGCCATCGCCCACTGCGTGGAGGCCCTGTACGCGGAAGACGGGAATCCCGTCATCTCGCTACAGGCCGCCGAGGGCATCCATGCCCTTGCCCGCTCGCTGCCCATCGTGGTTCGGGAACCAGCCAACCTCGACGCTCGGGCCGATGCGCTCTATGGAGCGTGGCTCGCGGGGGCCGCGCTCGGCAGCACCAGCATGAGCATTCACCACAAGCTGTGTCACACGCTTGGCGGTTCGTTCAACCTGCCGCATGCCGAGGTCCACACCGTCATCCTGCCGTATGCCGCCGCGTTCAATCGGCTGGCGGCGCCGGACGCCATGCGGCGAACGGCGGAGGCGCTCGGCACAGACGAGGCGCCGGGCGGTCTGTACGATCTGGCGGCCAGGCTTGGCGCGCCGCTGGCGCTCAAGGACATCGGGATGCCGGCCGACGGTCTCGATCGGGCGGCGCGTCTGGCCACCGAGAATCCCTACTACAATCCCCGGCCGATCGACTACGCGGGTGTCCGGGAACTGCTCGAGCGCGCCTATCACGGCGTCCGGCCCGCGTGAAGCTTGTCCGCCCTTGGTGATGGGTCACTTTGCCATGGCGTGATGCGCCGCGCCCGCCCGGGTCCCTCGTTGCGGCCAACGGAACAACAACTGAGCAAAGGGGGGCGGACAGCGCGTCTTCCGCCTCGTACGCTACCGATCCTGCGGCGGTCAACAGGTGACTCGCAGGGCGGTCATATCCGCGGGATCACATCCGGGTGGCCTCGGCGATCATCGCGCGTTCGACCGTGACCGCCGCCGTGCCAGAGGCTGCAGCCGCGCTGTCGTGCGAGCCGGACGCCCGCCTCCCACGTCGGCCGCGACGAGGGACCCGGCCGGGCGCTCGGTTCGCGCCGGCGGACGGGACCACTCGGGGCCACGCCGCGTCGAATTCGCGCGATCAGGTGCCGGTAAAATGCGTGCGGGAGGCGCGCGGGCCGCGTCGATCGTCGTATGTCACCCCACCGTTCGAATGACCATCGGCGTGCCTAGTTCCGACGACTGGCCGTCGGACCAGCTCAATCGACGCGGGGATCGTCAGCTCAGGCCGGTGCGCGCATTTTTTCGCGCGACATTCGTGGCGGCGAGGCCCCGAGTTGTCTCGTTCGCCGGCGGCAGGCCCGCCCCGGGAAACTGACCCAGTACCCCGCCCTTACGCACCATAACGAACAATTCAGGAAGTCTTCAGATGCGATCGGCCCCCGACGGGGCTAGGATCACTGTGTCGTAGGCTTGACAGCTAGTCCGTGGAGGATCCGATGAAACGCATCGTGTTCGTGCTCG
>JBGOTP010000069.1:0-16767 GCA_041476545.1 Vicinamibacteria bacterium
AACACTGTGGCGGCTTCTCGGAAATCGATGTGATGATTCTTGAGATTCGCCGCCGCTTTCGCTGGATCCCACGCGAACACCACGAGGCCAGTATAACGTCATCGATCGGGAATCCTCCGACCCTGAAACACGCCGGGGCGCGGCCGGGCGGATGGACATCGCCGGAGACATGTCGAGGCCGACGGCGGAACTCAGGCAATCACGCCGATTGTTCGGCCTGGTAGAAGTCGATGAACCCCGCGAGGTGCTGGAGCAGTTCGGCCGGTAGCTCCTCCTTGCGCAGGATGCCGGTTGCCACAGCGAATCCCAGCGCTGCCTCAGGGCGGTTCGTGGCGTACCTGCGCCAGACTTCCCGTGACGCCCCGTCGTGAAACTGATGAATCACGTCATTGAGTTCGGCCGCGCTAATCTCGCCGTTCCGCCAGCGCCCAAACTGCACATCGAGATCGCGCAACGCCTGGCCCAGTTCTCGATCGTGAGCAATCGCCGCGTACTCGCGAACGAACCGTTTGATCCGCTTTGATGTTTCTGGCATGAGCAATACTCGATTTCTGGCTGCCTAACGATCGCGGCTCACCAGCGGCTGCACGAAAAATACGCAGCCGTCTGGTGCAGCCGCTTGTTGGGCTGCCCGGCTGGGTCTAGAATGGCTACATGACGTCCCGAGCGCAAGAAGTTCTTCGTGAAGCATTGTCGTTGCCGATCGACCAACGCGCCGACGTGGCCGCTGAGTTGCTCGCGAGCTTGGATGACGTTGGAAGCGAAGACATCGCCGAAGTTGAAGCGGCATGGGCTGCCGAAATTGAACGCCGAGCCCGTCGCGTGATGTCCGGAGAATCGGCCGGCATTCCTTGGGAGGACGTGCGGCGCCGCGCTGAAGCCGAACTGCGCAAACCGTGAACTTGCAGGTTCGGTTCGAGGATGAGGCCGATGCCGAGTACCGTGCGGCTGGCCGCTGGTACGAAGGGCGGCGGACCGGTCTTGGATTGGAGTTCTTCGACGCAGTCGATGCCACGATTAGCCAAATCCTGGGCCTCCCTCGCGTCGGGGAGCGGGTGCTGCGGATGCCAGCCGAGTTGCCTGTGCGCCGCCTCGCGGTAAAACGCTTCCCGTACCGCGTGTGCTACCTGGAAGCCTCGCCCATACTGCGAATTCTCGCCGTCGCCCACGACCGTCGAAAACCTGGCTATTGGAAGAGTCGCTTGAAGTAGAAGCCAACTGTCCTGCCTTCGTCAGCCCAACGTCGGCGCTCACCCGCGAGCCGCACATGACGGCGTCGCGAGTGCAGCACGCTCACCGGTGCGGCTCGTCGGGTGCAGCGCCTTGTTGGGCAGCCAGTCTGAACAATCGGAGCAGCGTCGGGTCAGTCGGTGGGTTTGCGCGCAGCCATTCGTTCTGCTCGTGAACTGACATCGACGCAATCCGGGCGCTGATCACGTCCCGAGCATCGCGCATCATTTTCACGGCATCGAATGCCTTCGTGGTTGAACTACTCATCGCCGAGAACCTCCCGGGGCGAACGAATTTCGACCGCCGGATACCCCATCCGGCGGTTCACGTCATGGTATCCGTGAATCCGCTGCAAGTTGACGATGTGCCGGAAGTTCCAGCTCACCAGCACATCGACGCGTGCGACCGAAGCCATCGCAATGTGCTCGGCGTCCGCCAGCATCCCTGGCCCCAGCACTCCCTCTGCCAAGTAGCGCTGCGCGAGTTCCGCCGCTGGCGCTGTCAGGTGTAACAGCTCGACGTGACCATCTGGCACGGCACGAAGCACCTCGCGGACCGCGGCCGGCGCCGTCTCAAGTTCTCGGAGCGTGAGTTCCGAAAGCACGAGACGCAGGTCACCACGGACGAACGCATTCAAGAGTCGGCGCGAGGGAACCCGGAACTCGTCGTCTTCGCAGCCACCGATGACCGACGTGTCCGTATAGATTCGATCAATCACGGTCCTATTTTACGCCCGTGACCCTGTGGCGCAACGACCGCGAACTGTCTGCTCAACGTTTTGGCCTCGCCACCAGCCGCGAGTAGCACCACGTCGTGGCCTGCCGACCGATCACGCAACTCACGTGATACCGCGACGGCGGTCCGTAGCGCGGATCGCGGCAGATTCGCCCGGCAGGAAACACGAACTGCCAGCCCCACTCGGCCGGCGCGTTTGGATACTTGCGATCCAGCGCGAACGGCAACACCACCCGCCCGAACCCGCGCGCGAGATCCGCCTCATGGAGCCGGCGCACGTCTGCCAGGTGCCCCGTCAGC
The DNA here is from genome assembly GCA_041476545.1 of Vicinamibacteria bacterium. Lineage (GTDB taxonomy): Bacteria > Acidobacteriota > Vicinamibacteria > Vicinamibacterales > CAVVIG01 > JBGOTP01. Next base: position 2,266 of record JBGOTP010000069.1, read on the forward strand.
ATCTCCCGGACCGCCACGGGCAACATCGTCACCCGGTCTTTCTGGCCCTTGCCTTGCCGCACGATGATCTGATGACGATTGAAGTCGAGATCCTTGACGCGCAGATCGAGGCACTCCTCCAGCCTGACGCCCGACCCGTACAGCACCATGACGATCAACCGCTCCGTGCCGGTCAGCTGTTTCAGGAGGGCGACGACCTCGTCCCGGCTGAGCACGACCGGCAACCGGTCAGGCGTCCGGGCCCGCACCACCGGTGGGACACTGCCAATCTCGACCTGCAGCACGTCTTTGTAGAGAAACAACAGACCGGCGAGCGCCTGGTTTTGCGTGGAGGCACTGACGTGCCGCTCGACGGCAAGCCAGGTCAGAAACGCCGAGACGTCGGCGGCCCCCATCTCGGACGGATGCCTCTTGTGGTGGAAGACGATGTACCGGCGAATCCAGTGGACATACGCGTCCTCAGTTCGGGGGCTGTAATGCCGCGCCCGGATGAGGTGCCGCACCCGATCGAGGAGTTTGAGCTTGGATGGAGCGTCTGGAAACGTGACGACCCGCGGTGGCTGGTGATCGGTGGTTCGCTGTGACATGCGAGGCTCGCTAGCGAATCGTGTGCCACAGGGTCACGACGCAAGAATCGAGGGCATCCTCGATATAGGATCGACCATGCTGGCACTGTCAAGGGGGGAGAACATGCCGCTGTTTCTTTGCCGGTGGCCCAACGGCGATTGCTCGGTCGTGCTGGCCCGCACAAAGGACGACGCGATCGTCGAACTCGATCAGGTGGGGAACGCCGAGGATTGCCCGATCACACAGGTGCGAACGTTTCAGGTGCACTTCGCCCTGACCAATCAGGGCGATCTGGCGCTGGAGCGGTTCGGCGAGGGCACGAAAGAAGACGTGTTCGCGTTCGCCTACCCGCTGCTCGAGAACGCGCTCGACGAGGCGTACCGCGGCGAAGGCTACGCGGATTACGAGAGCCTGCCACCGGACCGACGTGCGGCCATCGTAGGCGCGGTCGAGCAGGAACGGGGCCGGCTCGACCTTGAAGGGGTAGCGACGCCCGAGCCCCAAACCGAGCTCGGCCGTGACGTCAAAGGTCGAACCGACATGCCGACAATCCTCATCGACCGGCTGATTCGGAAACACGCGACGAAAACACTGAAGAACTTCAAGGACCGCGGCAAGCCCAGTTGAGCGGTTAAGCAATGCCTCATCACCCGACCCTTCTGTCCTTTGCCACGCCGCGCGAATGTAGCGGCGAATCCAGTCGTCCAAGGCGCGAGAATCGGTCGGAGGTGCGAGACGTGCGCCCACGCGGGCGGGGCACGCCAACATCATGCCACCACAAGAACGATGCGTTCCCTCAGAGAATCAGAGCGGACCGTCGCGAGCGACCCGTCACTCTTCCCTCCTGATGTCCAGCGCGTGGCTCCCTGACAAGACGACGTCCCTTCGTGTCCTCTGTGTCCTCTGTGGCGAAAGCTTTTGTGCTCTAATTGTCGCGCATGAAAAAGAAGTCTCGTTTCCTGCAAACGCCGATTGAGCCGTTCGCCGTCGAGGCCGGCCTCACCGCGGACGAACTTCTCGCGCGCATGGAACGGATCTCGTTTCAGGGGCGCAATCTCGCGACGGCTCACCGGATCTGGCACCGGATGCTCGAGGACGACGTGACGATCTTCCTCGGCCTGGCCGGCGCGCTCAGCGCCGGCGGCCTGCGGCTCATCGTCGCGCACCTCATCACGAACCGATATGTGGATTGCCTGGTGTCGACCGGCGCCAATCTGTATCACGATCTCCACGAGACCCGCGGACAGCATCACTACGTCGGATCGCCGCTCGCAGACGACGCGGCGCTTGCGTCTGAACACATCGACCGCGTGTACGACACCTACGCGAGCGAAGACGAGTTTGTCGCCAACGACATCTGGATTGCCGATTTCGCCGCGTCGCTCGAACGGCGTCCCTATACCACGCGCGAGTTCCTCTATCTTCTCGGCGGGTATCTCTGGACGACGACCGGACGCGACGGGATTCTCACGGCCGCCTATCGCGCCAACGTGCCCATCTTTTGCCCCGCCATCGCGGACTCCTCGATCGGCATGGGGCTGTCCCAGGCACGCCAGAAGATCGCCGATGCGGGGTACATCGACACCATCGGCGACATCGTCGAGTCGGCCAACATCGTGATCAAGCGGCCGCGCACCGCGTCGGTGGTACTCGGCGGCGGGACGCCGAAGAATTTCATCAACCAGGCCACGGTCCAAGCGGAGTTCTACAGTCCGGATGTCGGCGGCCATCGCTACGCGCTGCAGATCGTGACCGACGTCCCGCACTTTGGGGGCGCGTCGGGATCGAGCCTGGAGGAGGCGCAGAGCTGGGGTAAGCTGGCGGCCGACTCGGCACGTGTCTCGGTTCAGGCCGACGCCACGATCGCCCTGCCGATTCTCGTGAGCGCGCTGGCCATGACGGCGCCTCCCGTGCTGGCCCGGCGCACCATCCCTGAATTTGATCTGGCGTCGCGCGTCATGACCATCGATGGCCTGACGGTTCCCTCCCACCGGTTCGAGGAAGTGAATGAATCTGCCGTTTGAGTACGACCGCGTCGCCCTGGGAGAATTCGGTGGCACCACGCCGACGACCACCGATTTCGAGGGAGCGCGGGTCGTCATCCTCCCGATCCCGCTGGATCGCACCACCTCTTACGTCGCGGGCACGCGGAACGGGCCGCACGAAATTCTCGTCGCCTCGTCGCACATGGAACTCTGGGACGAGGAGACGGAAACCGATGTACACAGCATCGGGATCTTCACGCTGCCGGAAATGGAGTTTCCGCAAGCCTCGATGGACGAGGTCACCACCGAGATCCGGAGAGTGACAGCCGAGCTCGTGACTCGCGGCAAGTTTCCCGTCGTGCTCGGAGGCGAGCATTCAATCACCGCGCCGGTCGTGGCGGCGCTCGCGTCGACACACCCGGGGCTGTCGGTCCTTCAGATCGACGCGCACGCCGACCTGCGCGACTCGTTCATGGGCACGCCGCACAATCATGCCTGCGCCATGCGCCGCGTGCTGGAGCACGCGCGGGCGACGCAGGTGGGCGTACGCAGTCTGTCGACCGAGGAGGCCGAGGCGATTCCGCACCTTCCGACGAAGATCTTCTACGACTTCAACATGAGGAAGGACGCGAACTGGATTGACCGCGTTGTCGAGTCACTCGGAGAGACGGTGTACATCACGATCGATTGCGACGGCCTCGATCCCGCGATTATGCCGGCCGTGGGGACACCGGAGCCCGGCGGTTTGACGTGGTACGAGACGCTGACGCTGCTCCGGCGCGTGATTGAGTCGCGCCGGGTCGTTGGCTGCGACCTCGTGGAACTGTGCCCGATGCCGGGCAACGTGGCGCCGACGTTTCTCTGCGCCAAGCTCGTGTACAAGATCCTGTCGTACCGGTTCGGAGCCGAGGTCAGGCTTTCTTCAGGCCCTCGAGTTCCCGCCGCGCCTCGTCGCTGAACGTCGACCCGGGAAACTCCGCGATGATGCGGTGGAAGGCCTGCTCGGCTTCCGTGCGCTTGCCGGCGTCCCGATAGGCGCGCCCGAGCTGCATGAGGACGCCATCGATTGGCAGCCGATCGTCCTTGCGCTGCGCCAGATCGTTGTAGATCGCGATCGCCTGGTCGAATTGCCCCGCGCGCGCCTGCGCTTCGGCCACGCCGAGTCGAGCCATCGTGCCGTAGAGGCGGCTCCCGGCCCGGTCGACCACCTGCTGAAAGGCGGTTGCCGCTTCCTTCGGGCTGTCGAGCAGCAGCCAGGTGGACCCTTCGCGGTAGCGCGCGAAGAGACCCGCGTCGGTCGAGGGAAATTCGTCGGCGACGGCCCGGAACTTGGTGAGCTGGGCCTGGGCCTTCGCTCGCGCCGTCGCGAAGCTCGGCCCGGCGGCAGGCGTGGCGTCAGCGGCCGGCGGACCAATGCGCGCATCATCGAGCGCCACGGCCTCCGCCATGCGTGCGCCGGCACGTCCCTCGACGCTCCTCCGCCAGGTGACGTACCCGATGGCGCCGGCAAGGACGACGACAATCGCGGCCACGACGCCAAGAATCGGCCCCCGCCGAGTTTCCACGAGTTCGCGAGCCCCGGCGGCGAGGTTCGCGAACTCGTTGTCTTTCAGATGATGGCGTTCTGTTCTCTTCATACCGATCAGTCCTGAGTGGCGTGCCCAGCCGAAGCTCGTCGACTTACCCGCCCGAGCAAGGATGGCGTCGCGTGTGTCGCCAATCCCGCCGAAGCTCAGTAGGTTCGACTGAGCGAAGGCGGATGGCGCGCCCGGCCGGAATTGAACCGGCGGCCCCCCGCTTAGGAGGCGGGTGCTCTATCCGCTGAGCTACGGGCGCAGTAGAAACAATCACGGCTTCAGGGCGTTCACGACAGCCGTGACGAGAGTGCCCCCAAGAATCGCCATCATGACCACGAGGGCGGGGTGAGGGTTCGGCATGAGCAAGGGGCTCGCCGCCCAGCCGCCAACCGCACCGATCCCGGCGATCGTGGCTGCACGAGCGAATCTCCGCAGCCCGCCGCGACAACGGTGATTCTCATTGAGATAACGGCCGCAATTGGGACAGGTCGCCATGTCGCCAGTTAACAGGATACTCGATACTCGGCCGTTGACTGCATCACTGGCAGTGTCACTTGAGCCGCACCTCCTCCGTCCCGGACACCGACCGAGCACCGCATCATGAGGGCGGCGCCTGCAGAGCCTGCAGCGCCTTGGCCACGCGAATGTACTCTTCGTACCGCCGCTGATACGTCTCGATCTTCTCGCGTTCCACGGCGTCACACCGTGCCCGCATGAGCGGCGCCCCGCCGGACGCCGTCAGTTCACTCTCCGCCGCGGCCGCCTTCAGCTTGAACTCGGCGTCGTGGGCGTGCTCCCAGGCCAGCCACTGCGACGTCCACCGCGCATGCGCGGCCTGCACCTCGTCATCGCTGAAGGGAAACCTCGCTCTCGCAGCCGCATCGAGCGCCGCGAACTCCTCGGGACATACGCGCCGCGCGGTCGTAGCGAGCGGCTGCCACGCAAGCAGCGCGCGCGGATCGGCGACAGAGGCCGCCAGTCCCGGCGCCATCAATGCCATGATGTCGAGCGTCCGCCCACGCGCCGCGTCCGCGCGACCGCGCGCCAGCTCACCCGCGATCCGCAGCGCGGCCCACACCACAGCCCCCGCGACGATGAGCGCCGAAAGGATCAGCAGCACGCCAGGCTAGTAGTTGAGAATGGCGTGCACCCGCTCGCCCTCGAGCTTCTGGCGTCCGTTGAGAAAGCCGAGCTCGATGAGAAACGCCAGCGCGTGCACCTGTCCGCCGAGCCGCTTGACGAGATCGCACGTGGCCCGGGCGGTGCCGCCGGTGGCGAGCAGGTCGTCGACAATCAGGACCCGCTGTCCCTTGCGCACCGCGTCGTCGTGAATTTCGAGCGAGTCGGTGCCGTACTCGAGGTCGTAGCTCACTTTCATCGTGGTCGACGGCAGCTTCCCCGGCTTGCGGACCGGCGAAAATCCCGCGCCGATCCGATCCGCGACCGCCGAGCCGAAGATGAAACCGCGACTCTCGATGCCGACCACAACATCGATGCCCTGATCCTGGAAGGGTGTGGCAAGACTGTCGATCGCATCGCGAAATCCGATCGGGTCGCGCAGGAGTGTCGTGACGTCGTAGAAGAGAACCCCCGCTTTCGGAAAATCGGGAACGTGACGAATCTTTGTCTTGAGATGCTCCATGTTCATGTGCCCTGCGGTGGGAACGTCGATTATAGACTAGTGGCCTGTCCGCGTCAGTTATGCAAATGACGGGTAGTGGGTCCGTATCCCGTCGCCATCCGATTGGCAGGGCCGCAAGGCGGCATCTCGTGGGGCACGCCACGCCTCCACTTCGCGAACCGGGAAGCGGACCTCCCGCTCGAACACTGCCGCAGCCGTGGCGACTACCAGCCCGTTTGAGCGCCACACGATCGCGCACACACCGCTAGAGCTGGTTTCATCCGTTGGATCGCGTACGCCTGAGTCGCCACAGAAGACTCGCTTCGGCCCGCTTCCGGCTGCGCGGTGAAGTCGGTTCGCTCAGCAAGTCGGCGCGTCGAGCCCCACGAGACGCCGCCTCTCGTCCAACCGTGACGCGTCGCGGGGGGAGGAACGAAACATCGGCACGGACACGCACGAGCGGACGGGACGGCTCGGTGACGCGACCCGTGGAACGCGCGCGATCGGCGAGTGGATAAAACGCGTGCGGAGGCCAGCCAGCCGCGTCGATCGTGAATGGCGCCCGAATGCCATCGAGTGACCCTGAAAGTCGAATGTTCCTGGCACGGACCGCGGAGTGACCCCAATCGACGCGGGCACCGACAGGCACGCCGGAGCGCGCGTTTTTCCGCGCGCGTTCATCGGGGCACGGCGCCGAGCCGTCCCGGCCGCTCGCGCTCCCACTAATTTTGAAAGTCACCCACTACCCGGCGGGCAACACTGAGTGGCCCACAGCGCCAGCTGACCCAGCGCCCAACGGATCGACACCTCATTTGCTATAGTCGACGCGTGTCCATTCCTTCACGGATCGGCGTGCTCACGGGCGGTGGCGACGCGCCGGGTCTCAATGCCGTCATTCGCGCGGTCGTCAAATCTGCTTGCAACAACGGCATGGAATGCCTCGGGATCGAGGACAGCTTCGACGGTCTCCTCGAGCCTGGCCGCTCTCGACTGCTGACGCCCCGCGACGTCACCGGCATTCTCCGGCTCGGCGGCACCATCCTTGGCACCATCAACCGCGGCAATCCGTTAGGGCAGGCGATTCAGACGTCGGACGGAACGAGAGACTACTCCGACCGCGTCGTCGAGATGTTTCACGAGATGGGGCTTGGCGCACTGGTTGTCATCGGAGGAGACGGGACTCTCTCGATTGCTCACGAGTTCTGCAAGCGGGGCCTGCCGATCGTGGGCGTGCCGAAGACAATCGACAATGATATCGTCGGCACGACCAACTGCTTCGGCTTCGACACCGCCGTGGCCTTTGCCACCGACGCCATCGATCGGCTGCACACCACGGCCGAGGCGCATCATCGCATTCTCATCGCGGAGGTCATGGGCCGCTACGCCGGCTGGATTGCCCTCTACTCGGGCGTGGCCGGCGGCGCGGACGCCATCCTCATCCCGGAGATTCCGTTCGATCTCGCGGTGGTGGCCGAGCGGCTTCTGGAACGCGAGAAACGGGGCGCGCGTTTCAGCATCGTGGTGGTCGCGGAGGGCGCGTTTCCGAAGGGGGGAAGTCCCGAGCTCCTCGAGGCGGCCCACGACGGCCACGTGGAACGGCTCGGAGGCGTCGGCGCGAGCCTGTGTGAGGATCTCTCGAGACTGACCGGGAAAGAGACGCGTTCAGTCGTGCTCGGCCATCTGCAGCGCGGTGGTGCCCCCACGAGCTTCGATCGCGTCCTCGCGACGCGATTTGGCGCAAAGGCCGTGGAACTCGTCAAGGAGGGGAACTTCGATACGATGGTCGCCTTCGCCCCTCCCGACATCGTGGCAAGACCTCTCGCGGAGATCGTCGGAAAGACCAGGACCGTGCCGCGCGATTTCGACGTGGTCGTGACCGCGAGAGCGCTCGGTATCACGTTTGGTGATTGATCGATCGTAGTGCGGGCCTTCAGGCCTGCCACACCACGGCAGGGCTAAAGCCCTGCGCTACGAGTACTGCACTACTTACCGAGCAGTTCCGTATCTTTCTTCTTCTGAAGATCATCGACGAGCCTGATGTGGTTGTCGGTGATCCGCTGGATTTCGTCGAGGCCCTTCTTCTCGTCGTCCTGGGAGATGGCGGCATCCTTGAAGAGTTTCTTCAGCCGATCATTGGCGTCCCGGCGCACCAGGCGGACGCTGTTGCGCCCCTCTTCGGCGAGCTTGTGCACATGGCGCGACAGCTCCTTGCGTCGCTCCTCGGTCAGCGACGGAATCGGGATCCTCACCACCTTGCCGTCGTTGGCCGGATTCAGGCCAAGATCGGACGCGCGAATGGCCTTTTCGATAGCACCGAGCTGCGACGGATCGAACGGCTGGGCGACGATGAGCGTCGGCTCCGGCACCGAGAGCCCGGCTAGCTGATTGAGGGGCATTCTCGATCCGTAGGCTTCGACGTGCACGTTGTCGAGGATCGTGACGGACGCGCGCCCTGTTCGCACGCCGGCGAGTTCATGGCGTACATGCTCGAGCGCCGTCGTCATCCGCTTGGTGGATTCGGCGTACAGGCCCTTGAGGTCGCTCACGTCCATAAATTCTCAGATCCTCAAATCCTTACGTCCTCAGATTCTAATGTCCAACTACGCCGTTACCAACGACCCAACCGGCTCCCCGGCGATCGCGCGCCTGATGTTGCCAGGCGTCCGCAGGTTGAAGACGACGATGGGCAGGCGGTTGTCCATGCAGAGCGAGATGGCCGTGGCATCCATCACCTTCAGCCGCTGCTCGAGAACCTGAAGATAGGAAATCCGATCAAAGCGCGTGGCGTCCGGGTGGACCAACGGATCGGCATTGTAGATGCCGTCGACCCGCGTGGCTTTGAGAATCACGTCCGCCTTCATTTCCATCGCGCGCAGGGCGGCGGCGGTGTCGGTGCTGAAGTAGGGATTTCCAGTGCCAGCCCCGAACACCACGACGCGGCCCTTCTCGAGATGCCGAACCGATCGCCGCCGGATGAACGGCTCGGCGACGGCGCGCATTTCGATGGCGGTGACGACGCGTGTGACGACGCCCTGTTGCTCGAGGGCGTCCTGCAGGGCGAGGGCATTGATGACCGTCGCCAGCATGCCCATGTAGTCGGCGGTCGCGCGATCCATGCCGCGCGCGCTGGCCGCCACGCCGCGAAAGATGTTGCCGCCGCCAATGACGATGGCGGTCTGCACGCCCATCGCCTGAATTTCCGCGACATCCTTGGCGACCTGGGTGGCCACGGCGGGATCGATGCCGTAGGTCTGTTCGCCCATCAGGGCTTCGCCAGAGAGCTTCAGGAGTACGCGTTTGTACGCGGGAGTCGGGAATTCGGCCACGGACAGGGATTATAGATCGGCCTACGCGGCTTCGCCGACTTTCAGGCGCGCGAAGCGAGTCACCGTGATCGGCGCACCGAGCGCCTTGGCCGCCGCGGCGACGACGTCGGCAACGGTCATCTTCGGATCGTGGATCGACGGCTGGTCGGGAAGGACCACGAGCGCGTAGTAGCTTCCGAGTTTGCCCTCGACAATCTTGTCGATGACGTGGGCCGGCTTCCCCGAGTTCTCCATCTGCGCCCGGTAAATCGCGCGTTCCTTGTCGAGGATATCCGCCGGCACACCGGCCCGCGAGACGTAGCGGGGCACGTCGGGACTCGCCGCCGCGACCTGCTGGGCGATCTTCTTCACGAGCTCGGCGAACGGCTCGCTTTTGGCGACCGCCGGCGTCACGCCGTCGAATTCCACCTGGACCCCGATCTTGCCGCCCATGTGAATGTACTGGCCGACGTAGCCAGGGCCGGCGTACCGAACGAGACGGGGAACGGCCATGTTCTCGCCCAGTTTGGCGATGGCAGCCGCGACGCGCCCCTGCACGGGGCCGGCCGGATCCTTCAGCCAAGTGTCGTCGGCCGCAGCGCCCTTCCTGTCGATTTCCGTGAGCACATCCGCCATGAGCTGCTGGAAATCGTCGGTGCGGGCCACGAAATCAGACTCGCAGTTCACTTCCACGAGGATGCCCTTGGAGCCATCGGCCGACAGCAGGTGGCCGATCAAGCCCTGCTTGACGGCACGTCCGGCCTTTTTGGCGGCGCTCGCCAGGCCCTTCTTTCGCAGGATCGTCGTCGCTTCCTCGAAATTGCCGCTGGCCTCCTCGAGGGCAGCCTTGCAGTTCATCATGCCCGCGCCCGTCTGGTCGCGGAGCTTTTTCACGTCGCTTGCGCTGATTGCCATGGCGTCTCCGAGGTAGCCGCTTCAACGAGGGCCGTACGAAAAAAAACGCCGACCCTGTGCACGAGTCACAGAGGCCGGCGCCCGAAACTATGTGACCGAAACGTCAGGCCGAAGCCGGGGCCGTTGCCGCCTCGCGCGGGCGGCGGGTTGGTCGCGGCGGCCGGCCGTCCTTACTGTCGGCATCGTCGCCGCCGGTACTACCCTCGCGCGTGTCTTCGGCCTCGATCGATTCCTTCATGCCGCGCCCGCTCATGACGGCGTCCGCGATTCGCGCCGCGAACAGCCGGATGGAGCGCAAGGCGTCGTCGTTGCCGGGAATGACGAAATCGACCTCGTCGGGATCGCAGTTGGTGTCCACGACGCCGAGCACCGGAATCTTGAGCTTGCGCGCCTCGTCGACTGCGATCTTTTCCTTCTTCGTATCGACCACGAAGACGGCGTCGGGCAGGCGCGCCATGCCCCGGATGCCTTCGAGATTCTTGGTCAGTTTTCGCCGCTCCTTCTCGTTCCGGGCGATTTCCTTCTTCGAGAGCGTGTCGTACCGGCCGTCGGTGGCCATCGTCTCGATGTCGCGGAGCCGGCCGAGACTGCGTTGAATGGTCGCGAAGTTGGTCAGGAGCCCGCCAAGCCAGCGCTCGTTGACGTAGAACATTCCGCAGCGCTGAGCCTCCTCGGCGATGACGTCCTGGGCCTGACGCTTTGTTCCCACAAACAGGATGGTGCGGCCTTCCGCGGCGAGACGACTGACGAACTCTTCAGCCTCCCGGAACAGCTTCACCGTCTTCCCGAGGTCGATGATGTAGATGCCATTCCGTTCCCCGAAGATGTACTGCTTCATCTTCGGATTCCAGCGCTTCGTCTGGTGGCCGAAGTGAACCCCCGCCTCCAGTAAATCCTTCATCGCGATCGCGGCCAAACATTCCTCCTCAAAGTAGCTCTCAGCTTTCAGTTCGCAGTTCTCGGCTTTCCGCTCTGATAGCTGTCGACTGCCAGCTGCCAGCTGCTCTATCTCTTGCTGAACTGGAAGCGCTTGCGAGCGCCCGCCATGCCGTACTTCTTACGTTCCTTCGCGCGCGCGTCGCGCGTGAGCAGCCCGTTCTCCTTGAGGCGCTTGCGCAGCTCGAGGTTGTATCCCACGAGGGCGCGGGCAATGCCAAGCCTCACGGCACCCGCCTGGCCCGATACCCCACCCCCGGCGACGGTCGCCAGAATGTCGAACTTGTCCGCAGTCTCCGTGAGCACCAACGGCTGGCGAATCTGTGTGCGGAGCGCCGCGCGGGGGAAGAACGCATCGAAGGCGCGGTAGTTGACGGTGATGGCCCCGGTTCCGGGGCGAAGGAATACGCGAGCGGTCGAGGTCTTGCGCCGACCGGTGCCGTAGTACTGAACTGCTGCCACGTTTACGCGACCTCGAGCTTGGAGGGTTTCTGCGCCGCGTGCGGGTGGTCCGAACCGGCGTACACTTTCAACTTGCGATACATCGCCGCGCCCATCTTGGTCTTGGGCAGCATGCCGTGAACCGCGTCCTCGACGATGCGCTCGGGGTGCTTCTGTCGCACGATGCGCGCACGCGTTTCCCGGAGTCCGCCTTCGTAGCCCGAGTGCTGGCGATAGATCTTCTGATCTTCCTTGCGGCCGGTCAGCTTCACTTTTGCCGCGTTGACCACGACGACGTGATCGCCGGTATCAATAAAGGGGGTGTAGGTCGACTTGTGCTTGCCCTGGAGCAGTCGCGCCGCCACCGTCGCAAGGCGTCCGAGCACTTGCCCGTCCGCGTCGATGATGTGCCAGCGATCGTTCCCCGCGACAGATTGCGCGGTGGCCATGAACGTAGACATTCCGTGTTTTACCCGCAGGCGCTCAGCCCGCGTTCCACGCAGGCCCGATTCCTCGACCCGCTCCGATGTTCCCAAAAAACCGTTGTAAGGGGATCCGGTCTGGCCCGCGGCTCTTTCCAGACCCTCGGTCCGGCTGGCGCGGACAACGGCAAACCCAAATCATACGGACCTTTGTAGCCACTGTCAAGCGGCGCTTGACTCGGACCGATAAGTTCAATGGCATCTTTCAGAGCACGGTGAACGGCGTTCATACAGGATTGTGATCAGCTAACGGAACTGTAATCGGGCGTCAACACGCCGAAGAGTCGACGATCGCAATTTTCGCCATCGCAAAACGCAATTCGCCGTTTATTAAGGCGAAATGAGGCGATCGCGAGTGGTACCGGGTTTGTAGAGCTGAGGAACAGATGTTTGGTTTGAGTAGAAACAAGGCCGTCGTCGGACTCGACATCGGGTCGAGTGCGCTGAAGGCGGTCGAGTTGAAGGCTGCGGGGAAAGGTTATCGTGTCACGGCGTTTGCCCAGGAGCCGGTTCCGCCCGACAGCATTGTCGATGGAGCGATTGTCGACAGCACCGCCGTTGCCGGCGCGATCGGGCGTTTGTTCGCGAATACGACGTTCAAGACCAAGGAGGTCGCTGCCTCGCTGTCCGGGAACGCCGTCATCGTCAAGAAGATCAATCTGCCGGTCATGACCGAGGCGGAGCTCGGTGATTCCATTTACTGGGAAGCTGAACAGTACATTCCGTTCGACATCCAGGACGTCAATCTCGACTACCAAATCCTCAATCCGGGTACGGCGCCGGACTCGGCCGGCACGATGGAAGTGCTTCTCGTGGCGGCCAAGAAGGACAAGATTGCCGACTACACCAGCGTCATCGCCCAGGCCGGACGCGTGCCGGTGGTGGTGGACGTTGACGCGTTCGCGCTACAGAACGCCTACGAGACCAACTACGGTACCGACGAGGGAGCGGTGGTCGTGCTCCTCAACGCCGGCGCTAGCGCCATCAACATCAATATCCTCAGGGGCGGCCAGTCGCTGTTCACGCGCGACGTCTCCATGGGTGGCAATGCGTATACGGAAGCCGTGCAGAAGGAACTGAGTCTGACGTTCGATGGTGCCGAACAGGCGAAAAAGGGGGCGCCCGTCGACGGTGTCACCTTCGACGAGGTGCGACCCGTTCTTCATGCCATGACCGAGAACGTGCTGCTCGAGATCCAGAAGACGTTCGACTTTTTCAAAGCCACCGCGGCATCCGACCGCATCGATCGCATTCTCCTGAGTGGCGGCGCGTCGTCGGTCGACGGGTTTGCCGAGGCGCTCGAGGACCGGTTTGGCGCACCCGTCGAATCGTTCGACCCGTTCCGGAAGGTCGCCTTCGATGCCAGAACGCTCGGCGCCGGCGACGCCGATCGAGTGGCCTCAACGGCGGCGGTCGCCGTCGGACTCGCACTCAGAAGGGCGGGGGATCGTTGATCAAAATCAATCTTCTGGCCGTCGAGCGGAAGGTCGCCAGGACGAGGGTCGGGTTTCAGGACAGCCAGAAGCTCACGATTGGCTGCAGCATCCTGCTCGTCGCCACGGCGGCCTTCATTGGCTGGCGGTACTGGACGGTTGGTCAGGACTCGGCCAGTCTCGACGCGAAGATTGCGACGGGACAGAAGGAGGCCGTGCGGCTGCACTCGATCATCACGCAGGTGCAGCAGTTCGAACAGCGCAAGTCGCAGCTTCAACAGCGCGTCACGCTCATCGAACGACTCAGGAAAGAGCAGAGCGGCCCGGTGCACATGCTCGATCAGATCAGCCGGGCATTGCCGCCCATGCTGTGGCTCACCGAGCTGAAACAGTCGGCCGATCCGAACGAAGTGGTCATCAACGGCAAGTGCACGAACCTGATATCGCTCACCGACTTCATGGTGAGCCTGGAGTCGTCGGGCTATTTCAAGAAGTCCGTCGAGATTGTGAACACGCAGACGGCGTCGACGCCGCCTGGGGAACTCGTGACGTTCAGTATTCGCGCGCAATTCCAGCGTCCGGGCGAAGCGCCCGCGTTGCCGGGTGCGCCGGGCGCCGCCGCTGCGGCGAAGCAGGGCTAGGGGCTAGGGCTACGGGAAGGGCCGCGAAGGCGGGGTAGTCGTTCCGATGGATATCAGTCTCAGCAAATTACCGTGGTACGCGCAGGTGGGTGCGTTCGTGGCGCTGTCGGTCGCTGGCGCGGTCTCTTTTTACTACTACTACGAGATGCCAGCCCGGGCAGACATGGCGCTGCGAGAAAGTCAGCTGCAGTTGATCAGAGGCGACATCACGAAAGGCCAGGCGACTGCCCGGAAACTGGACGACTTCCGGAGTCAGGTCGAAGACCTCGAGGCACGCCTCGACACGCTGAGAGCGGTGCTCCCCGAGGAAAAGGACGCGGCCGATCTGCTGCGCAGCATGCAGAAGGTGGCGGTGCAGTCGAACCTGATCATCCGGGGATTCAAGCCGTCGCCCACCGTGACGCAGGAGATGCACGCCGAGTGGCCGATCGCGCTCGAACTCGACGGCACGTATCACAACCTGGCGCTCTTCTACGAACGCCTGGGAAAGTAAACGCGGATTGTCAACGTCAGCCGCCTGACCCTCGGCGCCAAGGACAAGGCCGCCCACAAATCAACCATCACCGCCAGGTGCGTGCCGACGACAAACGTGCTGCTGG
>JBGOTP010000070.1:0-16762 GCA_041476545.1 Vicinamibacteria bacterium
ATCCCTCAGGATGTACGAGGCCGGGATACCGGTTTGCTGACAACTCGACGCGGCGCCCGCCGACAATCAGTGTCTCTTCGAGCTTCGACAGGAGGAGCATGCGTCCCACCGGAGGGTGGGTCGCCGCGACGAGCAACCCGTGATAGCGGCGCGTGTTGAGCCCCACGATGGTCGAGGAGGCAAAGCCGCCAATCCCGTTCGTCTCCAACCATTCTCGCGTGAGCGCGAGATCGAGGATCGAGCAGACGTCGCGACCGAATCGAATCATGCGCGGATCGATTTGAGGCCTTTGACGAAGCGCGCGGCATGGTTCTTTTCCGCCTGCGCGAGCGTCTCGAACCACGCCGCGATTTCAGCGAACCCCTCGTTCCGGGCGGTTTGCGCCATCCGCGGGTACAGCTCCGTGTGCTCTTGCGTTTCGCCGGCAACGGCGGCTTCGAGGTTTTTGGGCGTGGTGCCCATCGGCAGTCCGGTGACCGGATCACCGGCGGCTTTCAGCCAATCCAGGTGTCCCGCGGCGTGGCCCGTCTCGCCCTCGGCCGTGTCGCGGAAAAGTCCCGCGATCTCAGGATAGCCTTCCACGTCGGCCTGCCTGGCGAAGTAGATGTATCGCCGGTTGGCCTCCGATTCGCTCGCGAAGGCGCGTTTCAGGTTCTCGTGTGTCTCGGTTCCGTTCAACGTGGCCATGGCATTCTCCTCTATCGCGTCAGCGCACCGCGCTGTAGCTCTGGTCAATCAACTTGGCGATCAATCCGGTCCAACCTGTCTGGTGGCTCGCGCCGAGGCCGCGTCCGTCGTCGCCGTGGAAGTACTCGAAGAACAGCACCAGATCGCGCCAGTGCGGATCGTCCTGGAACTTCTCCCGTGCGCCGTACACCGGGCGGCGACCCTGATCGTCACGGAGGAAGATCCGCGTCATCCGGCGTTCCAGTTCCAGGCTCACCTGCCAGAGATCCATCAGCCGGCCGGACCCGGTCGGGCATTCGACGCGGAAGTCGTCGCCCAGGAAATAGTGGAACTTCTGGAGGGATTCGATGATCAGGAAGTTCACCGGGAACCAGATCGGGCCGCGCCAGTTCGAGTTGCCACCGAAGCGCTCGGTCCGCGACTCCGCCGGCTCGTAGGCGACGCGATACTCCGAGCGGCCCAGCCGAACCGTGTAGGGATGGACGCGGTAAAACTGCGACAGCGAACGGATCCCGAAGGGCGAGAGGAACTCCGACTCGTCCAGCATGTACGTGAGGACGCGGCGCAGCCGCTCGCGACCGACCAGCGACAGGAAGCGCCGGATGTTGGTCGGCGTCGTCTGCGTCTCGATGAAGCCGGAGAACTCGGGCAGGTTCTCGATGAACCACTGCATGCGGCGCTTGAAGCCTGGCAGCGTGTCGATCAGCTCGGATTCCAGCGTTTCGACGGCGAACAATGGAATCAGCCCGACCATCGACCGCAGGCGCAGCGGGAACGACCGCCCGTTCCGCAGCCGCAGCGCGTCGTAGTAGAACCCGTCCGCCTCGTTCCAGAGCTCGATGCCCTCCCCGGCGATATTGTTCATCGCGCGCGAAATATAGACGAAGTGCTCCAGGAACTTCGACGCGACATCTTCGTACGCGGGATTCTCCTTTGCCAGTTCGAGCGCAATCACCATCATGTTGAGGCAATACATGCCCATCCAGCTGGTGGCATCGGACTGCTCGACGCTCCCGCCATCAGGCACCATCATGCTCCGGTCGAACGCGCCGATGTTGTCGAGCCCGAGGAAACCGCCTTGAAAAATGTTCCGGCCCTCGGCGTCCTTGCGGTTCACCCACCACGTGAAATTCAGCAGCAGCTTGTGAAAGACACGCTCGAGGAAACGGCGATCGCGGCGGCCAAAACGCTTCTCCTCCATCCTGTAGACGCGCCAGGCCGCCCAGGCGTGAACCGGGGGATTCACGTCGGAAAAACTCCATTCATACGCGGGCAACTGTCCGTTCGGGTGCATGTACCGTTCGCGCAGCAGGAGGAGGAGCTGATCCTTCGCGAAGTCGGGATCGATCAGGGCGAGCGGGATGCAGTGGAAGGCCAAGTCCCAGGCGGCATACCAGGGAAATTCCCACTTGTCGGGCATCGATATGATGTCGGCGTTGTAAACGTGCGACCAGCCGCTGTTGCGGCCGTGGAACCGTTGACGCGGAGGCTCGGGGCCAACCGGGTCGCCGCGCAGCCAGCGCCGGACATCGTAGTGATAGAACTGCTGGTTCCAGAGCATGCCCGCGAAACCCTGACGCTGCACGCGTCGCACGTCGTCGGGCAGACCAGGCGGCGCAATCGCGCCGTAGAATTCGTCCGCCTCGCGGATGCGTGTGGTGAACAACGCGTCGAAGTCGGCACCAAACGCCCGCGCACCCGGAGCGTCTGGCGCGTCGCCGGTGGGCTGCTCCGCCAGACGCAGCCTGATGGTTGCGGAGTCGCCTCCAGCGATCTGAACGCGGTACCGAGCGGCGGCCTTCGTTCCCCGCTGCGCCTGGTTGATCGCGCCCGTCGCGCCAGCGACGAGGTAGTCGTTGATTCCGTCTTTGACCCAGGGCGTGCGATTCTCGATGCCGAACAGCCTCTTGAAGTTGGTCTCGTTCTCGGTGAACAGCAGCTCGGGTGTTCCCTCGCAGAAGAGCAGGCGCGGGGTCATATCGAAGTGCTCCACACGAATCACGCTCGCGTCGGGCACCGGTCCGCCGGCTTCGAGCCGGGGCCGGCGCACATCGAGCCCCCAGGCCCAGGTGTTACGAAACCAAATCGTCGGGAGCAGGTCGAGCGACGCTCGGTCCGCACTGCGATTGACGACCGTGATTCGAATCAGGATCTCTTCGGCGGTCGCTTTGGCGTATTCGACGAAGACGTCGAAGTAGCGATCGCCGTCGAACACGCCGGTGTCGAGCAGCTCGTACTCGGGATCCATGCGGCTGCGGCGCCGGTCTCCCGCGACCAGCCTGTCGTAGGGGAATGCGGATTGCGGGTATTTGTACAGATACTTCATGTACGAATGCGTTGGCGTGCCGTCCAGATAGAAGCTGTACTCCTTGACGTCCTCGCCGTGACGCCCTTCGTTGCTCGTGAGTCCGAAGAGGCGCTCCTTCACAATCGGATCGCGACCATTCCAGAGCGCGATGGCGAAGCAGACCAATTGACGGCGGTCGCAAATACCAGCCAGGCCGTCTTCGCTCCAGCGGTACGCGCGCGAGCGGGCGTGATCGTGCGGAAAATGCTCCCACGCCGTGCCGTTCGCCGAATAGTCCTCGCGCACCGTGCCCCATGCGCGCTCGCTCACATAGGGTCCCCAGCGCTTCCAATCGCGCCGATGCGACCGCGCCTCCTCCAAACGCAGCTCTTCCTGGGTCATGTTGGTGATGTCCGTTCGACACAGTCCGCCATCACGTGTAGATAGTAGGGAATCCCATCGAGATCGAGGAGCGTTCGAACACCACGTTCACAATATCGTGTCCGTTGGCGATCCACCGCGCTGCGCGCGTCTTGCGGGTCATGATCGTGACCGATAGCCTCCCGCGGCGGCAAGCGCCACCGCCAAGCCAAACTACCGGTATGCGAGCGCGTGGATGCCGACAAAGCGACCCGACATTTTCCGCACGTGCGCGAGTATTTTGCGATCTTTCAATCGCACTATTCATGTCGCACGCGTTTCAAGAAGGCCGGAGCGAGCCACATAGGCCCTCGATGCCGCGCGAATTTCCGGAGCTTCTTGACAAGTTCAGGGTAGACCTGAAGGCCCGTTGCGGCTTCGTCTGCTTCCGCCTCTCGAATGTCGGGCGAGTGGCCATCCCGCCAGTGAGCAAATTGCAACAGGTACGCCCGTTGCTGCAATCGCTGGCGTCTGCACAGATGTCTTCGACAGAGTTCCCGAAGACTGCTTGGCAAGGTGGAGGCGCTTATGGGCTCCTGGTTCATTCTTGGTACCGTGTTCGCGGGACTCGGCATGATGTTCCTTGTCCGGCGGCTGTGGCAGGGCTATCGGATCTATGAGGGGTTGCATGCCTGCAGCTGCCCGGCCGACGGCGCTCCGGCCCTTGTGAAGCTCCACGCTTCGCGTGCGGCGGTGGGTGTGGCTCTGGGCAGGCGTCCTTCGCTCCGAGTCGCTATATGTTCGCTTTGGCCATCACGCGCGAACTGCAGTAAGACCTGCCTCATCGAGATCGGCGGCAACTGTCGCCTTCTCGCGCAGTTTCGTGCAGACATGGCCGATCAAGCAAACACGCGTGGGCTAAGGAAGCCCTAAATCGGTGCCACCGATTTGCAGCCGTCGACACAGTCGTGTCGGTCACTTGGATTGCGCGTTTCTTTCAATCCACACGTTGAACGCCTGGAGAAACTTCGTCAGGAATTCTCGCGTCGACTCGTTGGCGAGCCGGCCATCGGCGTCGAATAGCTTGCCCGCTCCGCCGATGTAAGCCTCAGGCTGCGGCATCGCGGGAACGTTCAGAAACACCAGCGATTGCCGCAGGTGATGGTTGGCGCCGAACGCGCCGAGCGCTCCAGGCGAGACGCTGACCACGGCCCCGGGCTTTCCATCCCACGCGCTCTTTCCGTGCGGGAGAGATGGGCGAGACCCAACATCGATCGCATTCTTCAAGACCGCCGGCACCGAACGATTGTACTCGGGCGTGACGAATAGGACGGCGTCCGCCGCTCTGATGCGGTCCCGGAACGCCAGCCAGACAGCCGGAGTGTTGGCTTCCGCGTCTTCGTTGTAGAACGGCAGGTGCCCTATCTCGACGATCTGCAGGTCGAGCGTCTCCGGAGCCAGATCGCGCAGCGCATTGGCCGTCTTACGGCTAAACGATTCGCTCCGCAGGCTCCCAACTAGAACGGCGACCTGTTTGCGTTCAATCATTGCAGATTCGCAGTGCGAAGGTCAGCGAAAGGGTGCGTCCGTTCCGACATCGATAAGGCTTTCGTGGCACGTCGCCGAACTCCTTCATCATCAGGCATTCTCCGCTAGGTTACGCATGTCGGCGGTCATTCCGTGCGTCATCATATTCATCATCATGCCGTCGCCCCACGCGACGAAGCTCATACCAGTGACCGACGTCACGCGGGAACCAGAATCAGCGGCCTCGTCTGAGGATGTCCCGCAGCGCCTCTGTGAGTTGCGAGTACTGAAATCTAAAGCCGAGACGTTCCGCCTTCGCGGGCACAACCCGTTGTCCGGACAGCAGCACCGCGTCGGCCATCTCGCCCAGGATCAGCCGGAGCGCGAAGGCAGGGATCGGCAAGAACGCGGGACGGTGCACGGCTCGGCCAAGCGCACGCGCAAACTCGGCATTGGTGACGGGGGTCGGCGCCGTGGCGTTGATCGGGCCTGTGACCGTAGGACTGATGATCGCCCAGCTCACGAGCCCGATCCAATCCTGCCGGTGAATCCACGACCAATACTGCTTACCCGAGCCGAATCGACCGCCGAGCCCGAAGCGAAATGGCGGCAGCACCCGGCGTAGCGCGCCGCCGTCGCATTCGAGC
Organism: Vicinamibacteria bacterium; assembly: GCA_041476545.1. GTDB lineage: Bacteria > Acidobacteriota > Vicinamibacteria > Vicinamibacterales > CAVVIG01 > JBGOTP01. Next base: position 5,509 of record JBGOTP010000070.1, read on the forward strand.
GCCAGCCCGGAGCGGACCAGCACCACGCGCGTGTGCGCACTCGCTACGCGGCTGGCTTCGGTTTCCCATTGCACGCAAACGCTTGCCAGAAAGTCTGAGCCTTGAGGCGTGTCTTCCGTCGCGACCTGGTCACCAAGCGGACCGTAGTAGCCCACCGCCGATGCGCTGACGAAGACGGCGGGCGGCATGCGCGCCGCATGGATGGCCTCGACGAGACTGCGCGTGGCGCTCACGCGGCTGTCGAGGATCCGCTGCTTGTGGGCACGAGTCCAGCGCTTCGCGGTGATGGACTCGCCCGCCAGGTTGACGACGGCGTCGGCGCCGTCGAGTTCTGGGCTCCAGCGGCCGCTGTGGCCATCCGGCACCCAAATCGTGCGGCGAATGGGAGCGCCGGGTGCAGCCGTCGAGCCGCGCGTGAGGACGACGACATCGTGGCCGTCGCGGGCGAGAGCTGCGGCCAGCGGCCGGCCGAGGAACCCGGTACCGCCAGCAAGGACGATCTTCATCGCCGGCTCCGAGGCAACAGCGAAAAGCGATCGAGGGTCCACGGTGTTCTTTTGCAACACCTGCGGCAAGCCTCTCGACTCGACTTGGGCGTTCTGCGGTGCATGCCGCGAGAAAGTAACGCGTTTATCATCGGACGCGCCTCGAATGGAGACTCCGGATATTCCAAACTTGTTTGGATTGGTGTTCCCATTTTTCTCCTAAACCATTTTGGCTGCCGTTGGCCGCGCCCTTGTTGAACCTGCCGGCGCCAGCGTCATCACCAAGTGAGATACGCCGAGCCCGCTTGCCGGCTTCTGGGGTCCCCAGCGCTTCCAATCGCGCCGATGCGACCGCATCTCCTCCAGACGCAGCGCTTCCTGGGTCATATTGGTGATGTCCATTCGACACAGCCCGCCATCAGGTGTAGATGGTAGGGGACGAGATGTCGTGCACGTTGGTCATCCACCGCGCGGCGCGCGCTACGCTGCATGGATTTCAACCTTGGTCGCGTGGTGCGCCAGCGGTGCTGTGACACGCAGCAGACCGTCACGACACTCTGCTGTCACGCGCCCGGGGTCGACCGGCTCCGGAAACCGATAGGCTCTGAACAGCGGCCCCTTCGCAAACTCGCAGACGATGGGTTCGCCTTCCTGCTCCCGGTGGCCGTGGTGCAGATCTGCCGAGAGCAGCAGTTCGCTGGCGGTTACGCGCACGTCGAGCTGCGCCGGATTCACCCCCGCGATCGCCGCTTCAACGACGAATCCGTCCGTCTTGCGGTGCACCTCGAGGGCTGGGCGCCAGATTGTCTCCCTCTCGGCCTTCAACCAGTCGTCGACCGCGCGCCCAATCGCGGCGCCGCGCTCACGAAAGATCTCCGCAGCGCGAATGGCCACGCGGCGCTGCATCGCATCGAGATCGTCGGCGATGCTGTCGACGGTGCAAAATCTGATCTTCATGTTCATGCCCTTTCCAGGTAGCCACCCGGGAGAAAATTCCCCAGCCGTCGCGTAATCCTGGGCGCCGGCCGGCATATCTCTCAGCGATTACCGTGTGCTGATGCTCGTTTTGCAACACGCGATCCTTTAGCGTCCAGCGGCGCATCGCTTGCACGCTTGCTTGGCACTCGGGTCACGCGGTGACGCGAACGCCGCAAGGCGCTGCGAGGGTGACACCCCTGAGGGCAGTCGAGAGATTGATCCTGGGGACCCCGTCGCACACGTCTCGGGCGCAGAGCCAGTCCTGTGTGACCCGGGCTTCTCGTACGCGAGACCGCTCCGCCGGAAGGTGCGCGGTCGCCACGGCCACCCTCGCACAGAGTCATGCTCAATCAATCAGCCAATGCCACACACGTCGAGCGGCAACTGCTCGATATCGTCGGCCGCCTGGTCACCGAACTCGGTGGTGCGGGCAGGCCGGCGCCGGCGCTCGAGGATTCGCTCGACCGGGATCTCGGGATCAGCAGCCTCGAGCGCGTCGAACTGCTTCTGCGAATCGAGCGTGTGTTCGGTGTCCGATTGCCCGATTCGGTCATGGTCGAAGCGGCAACGCCGAAGGACCTGGCGGCCGCCATTCTCCGTGCCTCGCCCGCCGCTCCCGAGGCGATTCCCGCGCCGTTTGCGGCAGCGACACCGGGCACGCCGGCTCCGGCCTCGGCGCGAACACTCGTTGACGCGCTGCGGTGGCACGCCGAGCGGACGCCCGACAGGACGCACATTCACTTGCGCCTCGAGGATGGCACCGAGAGAGCGATCACGTACGGTGAACTGCTGGCGGGCTCGAGTGCGGTTGCCGCCGGCCTGCGCGCGATCGGCGTGGCCGCGGGTGAGCCTGTTGCGCTGATGCTGCGGACCGAGAGCGCCTATTTCGAGGCGTTCTTCGGAGCGCTTCTGGCCGGCGCCATGCCGGTTCCGCTCTACCCTCCGTTCCGGCGTGACGAGATTCTGGAGTACGCACGCCGCCAACAGGCGATTCTCCGCAACGCCGGGGCGCGTGTGCTGGTGACGTTTCCTGAAGCGGAACGGCTCGCGGCACTCATTCGAGCCCAGGTGCCGTCGCTCGACACCATCACGACTGTGGAACGCCTCGCTGCGGAGCGCTCCGGCGCGGTCCCGGAACCGTCGATCGGTGCACAGGATGCCGCGCTCCTCCAGTACACATCGGGAAGCACCGGGGCGCCAAAGGGCGTGCCGCTGTCACACGCCAACATCCTCGCGAATATCCGCGCCATCGGCGAGGCGATCGCTGTTGGTCCCGTCGATGTCACCGTGAGCTGGCTGCCCCTCTATCACGACATGGGGCTCATTGGCGCGTGGCTCGGATCGCTGTACTTCGGCGTGCCGATCGTGCTCATGTCGCCGCTGGCGTTCCTCGCCCGCCCGGCGCGCTGGCTGTGGGCGATCCACACGCACCACGGGACGGTGTCGCCGGCCCCCAACTTCGCGTTCGATCTGTGCGTCCACAAGATCGCCGATGACGAGATCGCGGGTCTCGACCTGAGCAGCTGGCGGCTGGCGTTCAATGGATCCGAGGTGGTGAGTCCGGAGACGATCGATCGCTTCACACGCCGGTTCGCGCCGTATGGATTCAAGGCTGACGCGATGTGTCCGGTGTACGGCCTGGCAGAATCGTCGGTCGGCCTCACCGTCTCGGCCCTCGGGCAGCGGCCCCGTGTGGACCGGATCGCGCGCGCGCCGTTCGAGCGCGCCCGCGAACTGCACCCGGCGCCGCCCGGCGATGCGCATCCACTCCAATTCGTTTCGTGCGGGCGACCGCTGCCCGATCACGAGGTGCGCATCACCGACGCGTCAGGACGCCCGGTCGGCAATCGCGTCGAGGGGCACATCCGGTTCCGTGGCCCATCGGTGACGCGTGGATATTTCCGAAATCCTCGGGCGACGAGCGCCGTCCTGCACGAGGGCTGGATGGATTCGGGCGACCTCGGGTACTGGGCCGACGGCGACCTGTTCATCACGGGCCGTGAAAAGGACCTCATCATTCTCGGCGGCCGCAATGTCTACGCGCAGGAGATCGAGGACACGACCGCCACGGTCGCCGGCATCCGCAAAGGGTGCGTGGCGGCGTTTGGCGTCCACGACCCGGCGCTCGGAACCGAACGTCTGATTGTCGTGGCCGAGACCAGAGAACGTGATTCCGCCCGGCGGGATGCCCTTCGCCAGTTGGTTCTGGATCGCCTCGTCACGGCGGTCGGCGTCCCGCCCGACGTCATCGTCATCGCTGATCCTGGCGTGGTGCTCAAGACCTCGAGCGGGAAGATCCGGCGAAGCGCCATGCGCGACGCGTACGCGAACGGCACCCTGGGGCACGGGAGGTCCGTCGCTCGGCAGTGGACCGGTCTGCTCCTCACAGTGGCCGGGGGGCGATCGACGCGATTGGCGTCCTGGGCGGGTCGATTCCTTTTCACAGCCTGGGTGATCACCGTCCTGCTGGTGACGCTCCCGGTGTTATGGCTGTACCTGCTCCTCGTTCCACCAGGGCGTCGCGCTGAACGCGCGGCGAAACGATGGTCACGCCTGGCGCTCACGCTGTGCGGCGTTCGAATGCGCGTCACAGGGCTCGACAATCTCAAAGACATCCGGGCGGGCATCCTGATCGCGAACCACGCCAGCTACATCGATCCCGTCGTGCTCATGGCGGCGATTCCGCCGGACTTTCACTTCATTGCCAAGCGGCGGCTCGCCGACTACCTGCTCATCGGGACCGTCATCAGGCGGGCGAGGCACGTGACGATTGAAAAGGCTGATGTGTCGCAGCGTCTCGCCGGCGCGAAAGACATTGCGGCGCTCCTCAGGACGGACGAGCTGCTGATGATCTTTCCTGAAGGCACGTTCCTCCGGTCTCCCGCGCTGCTTCCATTTCGTCTGGGTGCGTTCAAAGCCGCGGTCGAGACCGGGCGGCCGATTGTGCCAATTGCGATTCACGGGACACGGCGCATGCTGCCGGACGGCACATGGTTGTTCCGGTGGGGACCGATTGAGGTGACCGTCGGCGCGCCGCTTGTCGCGCGCACGCAAGGGTGGCAGGAGATGGTTCGCTTACGCGACGCCGCGCGCGACGAGATTGCACGCGGATGCGGCGAGTCACCGGGGCAGTGACCGGCCAGTCGAGTGATGCGCTCACGATACGCGCGGCCCGAAGAAGAATCCGAGCACCCCCGCGAACACGATCGCCAACACCCATCCCAGCCCGCACACAGCTACGGCGCGGCGAGTGCTCGTGTAGTCCAGTGCCTGGCGCACGCCGACAATCATGGCAACGAGCATCCACACTGCGGTCACGGCGAAGACCGGGACGGTCATACCCGGCAGCACGCCGAAAACGCGGAGCACTCCGGGTGCCGTCGCAAAGCCGGTCGTCCGCAACAGCTCGCCGACATCGGCGCGCGTCTGCGGCTCCGGCAGAATCCGGACGCCGACCTCGTATGTGACGAGTGCCCAGGCGGCCCACGCCACCAGCGCGACGGCGCCAAAGAACGCCATCCCGGCAGCGTCGCCGCCGCCAAACCCTCGCGCCCCCAGTCCGGCGGCGAGGCTCGACAGCACAACGACCGTCAACGCTTGCGTGGTGGCGCCACGATCGGCCTCCACTTCCTCGTAGATCGACACGTCCAGTGCGGTCGCCCCGATGAGCCGTCGCAGAAATCGCCTGCCTGCTGTTGTTGATGTGGTGACCATGCCTGCCTCCGTTGACCGTCATTGCCGTCAGAGCAAATGACAGACCATCATGGCGCGCGAGTGATCTTTCCCGGCAATGGGAAAGATTCCGTGTAGTTGGCCTGGGCACATGTCTTGCCTCACACGCTACATGAGTCTCATGGCGGCGCTTGCCTGGGCGGCGCTCGGGCTGTTCGCTCTGCGCATCGGCGTCGTGCCGATGTGGCGGCGTCGTCGCTCACGGCTCCGGCGGGAACTGGTCGAAGACGCCCTCAAGCACCTCCTGGGACTCGAGCATCAAGGCCGTCGCGCCAGTTTCCAGTCGCTCGCCGGCGCACTGCGGCTGTCCGACCGCCGACTGATGGCGCTTGCCGACCGTCTCGAACGCGACGGCCTGGTTCGCACTCGCGGGCAGGACTTTCACCTCACATCGGACGGCGAACGCCGGGCGCTGCAGATCGTCCGCGCACATCGCCTCTGGGAGCGATACCTCGCGGATGAGGCCAGGCTTCCCCTGTCGCGGGTGCACGGAGCGGCCGACCGCCATGAACATCGCTTGAGCGTGGAGCAGGCCGACCAGCTCGACGCGTCGCTGGGACATCCGCAGACCGATCCGCACGGTGACCCGATTCCGACGCGCGACGGCAGGCTCGCGCCACCATCTGGCGTTGCGTTGACCGAGTGGACGACCGAGGCGCCCGGCCGCGTCGTGCATCTGGAGGACGAGCCGCCGATTGTCTACGCCCAGATTCTGGCCGCGGGGCTGCGCGTGGGTCAGATCGTGCGCGTGCTCGATGCAACGGCTGAGCGGATCCTCCTGACCGATGGAGAAACCGAGTTTCGGCTCGCGCCCGCGGTTGCCGCGAACGTGTCCGTCGCGCCCGTCGCGGAGCAGGCCGAGCCGCCGGCCGGAACCGTGTCCCTGTCGGATCTCTCCGACGACGCGGAAGCAGAGCTCGTCGAATTAGACGACGCGTGCCAGGGGTTTACGCGGCGCCGGCTCCTCGACCTCGGGTTCACGCCTGGCGCGCGTGTGAGAAGTGAAATGCGAACCTTCGGGGGCGATCCTCGTGCGTACCGGGTCCGAGGCGTCCTCATCGCCCTCCGGCGCGAACAGGCACGGCAGATCCTCGTGCGGCCTGTCGAACACCATGCCTCACAACTGTGACGCGTGTCCGGCGCACGCTCAGCACGCTCGCATAGGCGGCGGGATCGAGGGGTACGAGCGCATCGTGGCAGTCGCGGGTAATCCGAACACCGGGAAGTCGACGCTCTTCAACGCCCTCACCGGGCTCAAGCAGCACACGGGCAACTGGCCGGGTAAGACGATGACCCGCGCGGAAGGTTGGTTCGAGTTCAGGGGCGCCCGCTACAAGCTCGTGGACTTGCCCGGCGCATACTCACTGCTCTCCGGGTCGCAGGACGAGGAGATCGCGCGCGACTTCATCCTCTTCGGCCGGCCCGACTGCACGATTGTGGTCGTCGACGCGACGGCGCTCGAGCGCAATCTGAACCTCGTTCTCCAGGTACTCGAGATCACAGACCGCGTCGTCGTCGCGGTGAATCTGATGGATGAAGCGCGGCGAAAGGGACTGGAGATCGACACGCGCACACTGTCGCGCGACCTCGGTGTGCCGGCCGTGCCAATCACGGCGCGCACCGGCGAAGGCGTGCGGGCTCTGCTCGAGGCGATGGACGGTGTGGTTTCGGAGGCCGTGCACACCCAGCCACTGCGCGTGCAGGGGACGCCTGCGTTCCAGCTGGCTGTCGCCGAGCTGGCGCCGCTGATCGAAGCGGCGGCGCCGGGTGTCCCGAATGCACGATGGCTGGCGATCCGGTTGCTGGACGGCGACGCCGCGGTGCAAGGCGCCCTTCTGAGCGGCGATCTTGCCAGGCTCGTGGCGCGTCAGCAGGGTCCGGTCGAAAAGTTCAGTCGGAAGATCGCCGTGGAGGGAGCGCTGTGAGCGCGATCGACGCGCCCGTTCCGACGCCGGCTGACGTCCTCGCTCGCGCCGACGCGCTGCGGGAACAATTGCATGCGCGGTTCCGCGACGAAACCGTCAAATCCATTTACGCGGAGGCCGAGCGCGTCGCGCGCCGCGCGGTGCATGCCAAGGGAGGCGTGCGGCGGGATCTCGACCGGCAGATCGATCGCCTGGTGACGTCACCGATATTCGGGCTGCCCATCATGGCGGGCGTTCTCACGGTGGTGTTCTGGCTCACGATCAAGGGAGCCAATATCCCGTCGGCGATGATCGCGACGGCGCTGTTCTGGGTCGAGGACCGGGCGTCGATCCTGTCCGCCTCGCTCGGAACGCCGTGGTGGATCACAGGGTTCGTCTGGCACGGCGTGTGGCGCGGGCTTGCCTGGGTCGTGAGCGTGATGCTCCCGCCGATGATGATCTTCTTCCCGCTCTTCACCGTGCTCGAGGATCTCGGCTACCTGCCGCGCGTCGCGTTCAACCTCGACTTCCTCTTCAAGCGGGCAGGTGCGCACGGCAAGCAGGCGCTGACCATGGCGATGGGCTTCGGCTGCAATGCGGCCGGGGTCATCGCGACGCGCGTGATCAATTCGCCGCGCGAACGGTTGATTGCCATTCTCACGAACAATTTCGTGCCGTGCAACGGTCGCTTCCCGACGCTCATCATGCTGGCGACGGTGTTCGTCGCGGCTGCGTTCCCGCCCGCGTTCGCGTCGGTGGCCGCAGCGGCTGCCGTGGTCGGCGTCGTCATCATCGGCGTGATCGTCACGCTGGCTGTGTCGTGGGCGCTCTCGCGCACTATTCTCAAGGGCGAGGCATCGGTGTTCACGCTCGAGTTGCCCTCGTACCGGCGCCCGAACATCGCCAGGATTCTCTACACGTCGCTGATCGATCGCACGGTGTTCATCCTGTGGCGCGCCATGCTCACGGCAGCGCCGGCCGGCGCCCTTATCTGGGTCCTGGGCAACATCCACGCGGGTGGGGCGAGCCTGGCCACCCACGCCGCTAACGCCCTCGATCCGGCCGGCCGACTGATTGGCCTGGATGGCGTCATCCTGCTCGCCTACGTGATCGCGATTCCCGCCAATGAGATTGTCGTGCCGACGATGCTGATGGTGTACATGGGCGCGGGAATCATGACCGATGTGCAATCCTTCTCGGCCCTGCGGACCTTGCTCATCGATCAGCACGGATGGACGCTCCTCACGGCGGTCAACCTGATGCTTTTCTCATTGCTCCACAATCCGTGCGCGACGACGATCGTGACGATCTATCGTGAGACGCTGAGCCTCAAGTGGGCAACGGTGGGGGCGCTCATGCCGCTGGGTCTCGCGTTCATCGTGACGTTTCTGACCGCGTCGATCGTGCGGCTCCTGATGTGACCCTGACTTTCCTGCTCGGGGTTACGTGGTGCTGGAGAAGCCGCACGCGCGGCAGAGCGTCGCCCCCTCGGAGAATTCCAGCGAGCTCAAGCAGTCAGGACACAACTCTGACGCCGTGACGTGCGAGAGGACCTGACCGGCTTTGGCGCCGTGCCGATAGACCGTGATGCCTTTGCACCCCAGCTCGAACGCGCGGCGGTACACGTCGGCGATCTGGGCGACGGTCGCGTCGGCCGCAAGGTTCACGGTCTTCGAGACGGCGTTGTCCACGTGTGCCTGGCAGGCTGCCTGAAGCCGGATGTGCTGCTCGGGTGAGATTTCGTGGGCGGTGGGAAAAAGCGCCCGTATCGCGGCCGGAATCTCGACCAGGTCGCGCACGCGGCCGGATTGAAGGATCTTCGTCCGCAATTCGGGCGTCCAGACACCGGCCAGCGTTGCGAGCGTCTCGAACCGGGTGTTCACTTCGACGAGCGTGGTTCCGTCCAGGACGTGGCGCTCGTACGCCACCGCGAACAGCGGCTCGATACCGCTCGCGCACCCGGCGATGAGGCTGAGCGTGCCGGTGGGCGCAATGGCGACTCGCGTGGCGTTGCGGATCGGCGACCGCCCGCCGCTCGCATCCCGGCTCCTGGGAAAGTTCGGGTACGGTCCTCGAGTCAACGCCAGTCTTCGCGACGCCTCGGCTGCCCTGCTGGCTACCCGGGCCATGACCTGCTCGGCGAACCGAATGGCGGCGCTGTCGTCGTACGGGATGCCGAGATCGACGAGTGCGTCGGCTAGCCCCATGACACCGAGGCCGATCTTGCGGCTGCCGCGCGCAGCCGCCGCAATCTGCGGCAGTGGGAACACGCTGGCATCGATGCAGTCGTCCAGAAACTGGATGCCGAGATCCGTCAGCCGATCGAGACGGTCCCAGTCGAACGACCCGGCAGCGCTGAGCGACGACAGGTTGATCGATCCGAGGACGCACGCCTCGTACGGGAGCAACGGGACCTCGCCGCAAGGATTGGTGGCGGTGATCCGCCCAAGGACGGGCGTCGGGTTATCCCGATTGATGCGATCCACGAAGATCAGACCTGGATCGCCGGTTTCCCACGCACTCGTTGCGATCAGCTGGAGGAGGTCGCTGGCGTTGCGGCTGCCGACCGTGTTGCCCGTCCGGGGATTGACGAGTCCCACCTCGCGCCGCTCGGCCGCAGCCGTCATGAACGCGTCATCGACAGCCACGCTCAGATTGAAATTGCCCAGCACCCCGGATTCCCGTTTCGCCGTGATGAACGCCTCAATATCCGGATGATGGATGTCAAGCACTCCCATGTTCGCTCCGCGCCGGCGGCCTCCCTCGCGAACTGCCTCGACGGCCGCGTCAAACGCCCGCATGAATGACAGCGGGCCGCTCGAGGCGCCTCCTGTCGACGTCACCCGATCGGCGGCGGGTCGAAGGCGTGAGAAGTCGTAGCCGACCCCGCCTCCTGTCTGATGTATCAGCGCGGCGTCGTGAAGCGTGGTGAAAATGCCGTCCAGGCTGTCTTCGACAGGGAGAACGAAACAGGCAGCCAGCTGACCGACGGACGTGCCGGCATTCATCAATGCAGGCGAGTTGGGCAGAAATTGCAGCCGCGCCATCGCCTCGTAGAAGGCGCCGGCACTCGCTTCGGGGTTGCCGCCGTACTGCCGCTCGACGGCCGCCACGTTCTTCGCGACCCGCCAGAACATGTCCGCGGGGGTCTCACTGACCCGCCCTTCAGCATCCGCGTTCAAATATCGAGCGCGCAGGACGTGGAGCGCGTTTGGACTCAGTTCCGGTTCGAGACTCGTCATGTTGCCTGGAGTCGCCTTCTGAGCAACACGCGTGCTAGGTCGGCCTGCCGCCGCGCCAGTGTGCACGCTCTCGATTCCTATTCAAACTGACGTCAGCATGGCTTCCCGGCCCGATCCCTTACGCACCAATTGATATCCCGCGTTCATGCGCAGGGGAGGCGTGTGCGGATAATCTCGCAGCGGCCGGGAAGAATCATGTGAGGTCGGCCCAGCCCTCAGCGCCGGAGGGCCTCCTGCGGCGGCGCAGATGTTGAATGGGGTTCGACGGGGACGAAAAGGAGCAGTCATGACGACCGCAAGCCTCACCGAAGCTGACGTGGGCGTAAGAAACGCCGTCATGCGACAGCTGGATTGGGACCCCGAGGTCGACGCCAGCGCGGTGGGCGTTGCTGCCAAGGACGGCGTCGTCACGCTCGCCGGGTACGTCGACAGTTATGCGGGTAAGCTCGCCGCCGAGCGCGCAGCCAAGCGGGTGCGTGGTGTCCGTGGCGTGGCCAACGACATCCAGGTGCAACCGACGCACGGACGGACCGACACGGAAATCGCCCGAGACGCGACCCACGTGCTGGAGCTGCGAAGTACTCTCCCGCCGACCGTGCAGTTGGTGGTGCACGACGGTCACGTGACGCTCAGTGGCAAGGTGAGCTGGCTGTTCCAGAAAGTTGAGGCAGAAGAGGCCGCGCGGCATGTCCGCGGAGTGCTTGGCGTGCTGAACGACATCGAGATCGCTCCAAAAGCTCTGGAGCGCGACGTGCGCCATCGAATCGTCGAAGCGCTGCACTGGAACGCCGACGTCGACGCTCGCCACATCGTGGTGACCGTGTCCGAGCACGTCGCGACGCTGACCGGGAGCGTCGGCTCGTGGCTGCAGCGCGAATCGGCCGAGCGTGCCGCGGCGAGTGCGCCGGGTATC
>JBGOTP010000071.1:0-16511 GCA_041476545.1 Vicinamibacteria bacterium
CCGGCGAAGTGCTCCATGAGATCGAAAATACTGGCGGCCTTCTTCTCGTTGTGACCGTTCTTCTTCGCGCCGGCGACGAACTTGCCGCGCATCTTGGCCATGACTTCCGCGTTCTTCTTGCCCATGGCCTTGCGCAGCAGGTCTGCCTCACCGAGCGTGAAGCCGGCGAGCACGTTCGAAATGCGCATCACCTGTTCCTGATACGCGATCACGCCGTACGTCTCGGCGAGGACCGGCTCGAGCTCTGGCAATTCGTAGCTGATGGGGGTCTTGCCCTGCTTGCGCGCGATGTAGTCGTCCACCATGCCGCTGCGCAGCGGACCCGGCCGATAGAGCGCGTTGAGCGCAATCAGGTCGTCCAGCCGCTGCGGCTTCGACTTGCGCAGGATGTCGCGCATGCCGCTCGATTCGAACTGGAAGATGCCGTACGTCTGCCCGTCCTGAAACAGCTGATACGTCTTCGCATCGTCGAGCGGGATCGTGTCCATGTCCAGTGTCACGCCGGTCGTCCGCTTGATCTCCGCGATCGCGTCGAATATCAGGGTCAGCGTGCTCAAGCCCAGGAAGTCCATCTTCAAGAGACCGATGCGCTCGATCTCTTTCATGGACCACTGGGTGGTGATTTCGTCGCGTGCCCCCTTGTAGAGCGGCGCGTACTCGGTGATCGCGCGAGGAGCGATGACGACACCTGCGGCATGCACCGACGCGTGCCGGGTCATCCCTTCGAGGCGTCTGGCCACGGCCAGCAGTTCCTTCACTTTCGGGTCGTTCGCCTCGAGGTCCCGCAGCGTCTGGTTCTCCTCGAGCGCCTTGTCGAGCGTCATGTCGAGCGCAGCCGGGATCTGCTTGGCCACCTTGTCCACATCGGCGAAGGGCATCTCGAGGACCCGGCCGACGTCCCGCACGACCGCCTTCGCCTTCATCGTCCCGAAAGTGATGATCTGCGCGACGTTCTCGCGGCCGTACTTTCGCGTGACGTACTCGATGACTTCGCCGCGCCGCCGCTCGCAGAAATCGATGTCGATATCAGGCAACGACACCCGTTCGGGATTCAGGAAGCGCTCGAAGATGAGATCGAAGTCCATCGGATCGATATCGGTGATCCGCATGCAGTACGCGACGAGACTGCCGGCCGCCGATCCGCGGCCCGGCCCGACCGGAATTCCCTGCTCCCGCGCGTAACGGATGAAGTCCCACACGATCAGGAAGTACCCCGGGTACTCCATCTTCTTGATCATGTCGAGCTCGTAGCTGAGGCGCCGCTCGTACTCGTCGACCGTGTGCCGCAGCGTCCCGGCCGCCGCAAGCTGCCGCAACCGTGGCAGGCGCTCCTTGAATCCCTCCCGCGCCACATGATCGAAGTAGTTGTCGAGCGTGAACCCCGGCGGCGTGTCGAAATTGGGGAGGTAGTTCTTCCCTTCCGCGAGCGTCACGTGGCACCGCTCGGCGATGCGCATCGTGTTCGCCAGCGCGTCGGGGAAATCCTTGAAGACCTCCGCCATGTCGTCGGCGGTTTTCAGAAAGAACTGTTTGGCGTCGTAGCGCAGGCGCTTGGGATCGCTGAACGCCTTCCCCGTCCCGATGCACAGCAGCACGTCGTGCGGGTGCGCATCCGCCGCCTGCAGATAGTGCACGTCGTTCGTGCAAATCATGGGCAGCCCGAGATCCCGCGCGATCGCGGGGATGCCGCCATTCACCAGGCGCTGCGCCTCGATGCCGTGCCACTGCATCTCGAGGAAGAAATTGTTCGGGCCGAGAATGTCTCGATACGCACCCGCGGCTTCGACGGCTTTACGTTCCTGCTGATGCGACAGCCCCTCGGCGACCTCGCCCTTCAGGCAGCTGCTCAGGCCGATCAGGCCTTTCGCGTGCTGCGCGAGGAGCGCCTTGTCGATGCGCGGCTTGTAATAGAACCCTTCGGTGTACCCCGCGGACACGAGCTTGATGAGATTGTGGTACCCCTCGTCGGTCTCCGCCAGGAGGACCAGATGGTTCTGCGTTTCGCCGGGGACGCCGCTCTTGGTCCGGCGGTCGCCCGGCGCGACGTACACTTCGCAGCCAAGAATCGGATTCAGTCCCCGCGCCCGCGCATGGTCGTGAAAGATCACGGACGAAAACATGTTGCCGTGTTCGGTCACGGCAATCGCCGGCATCTTCAGTTTGACGGCCTGATCCAGCACCTCGTCGATACGGCACGCGCCGTCGAGCAGGGAGTATTCGGTGTGAAGGTGAAGGTGGACGAATTCGGCCACAGGTTAGTCCTTGGTCCTTCGTTCCTGGTCCTTCGTCCGTCCCTGGTCCTTCGTCGTCCTGGGTCCTTCGTTCTTTGTGGTCCTTGAGTCCTGCGGCACGACGAAGGACAAAGGACCCAGGACCGCGAAGGACGAAGGACGGACCAAGGACGAAGGACCAAGAACCAAGGACTGACTCATTACCACTCAATCGTCGACGGGGGTTTCGAACTGATGTCGTACACGACGCGATTGATGCCGCGCACTTCATTCACGATGCGCGAGGACATCGCCGCGAGGAGGTCGTGCGGCAGCCGCGCCCAATCGGCGGTCATCCCGTCCCGGCTTTCAACCGCCCGCACGGCAATCGTGTATTCGTACGTGCGCTCGTCGCCCATGACCCCCACGCTCTGCACCGGCAGCAGCACGGCGAAACTCTGCCACAGACTCTCGTACCACCCGGCACGCTTCACCTCGTCCGACACGATGGCATCCGCGCGGCGCAGCAGCTCGAGCCGCGACCGCGTCACCTCCCCGAGAATCCTGACCGCGAGCCCGGGACCCGGAAATGGCTGCCGCACGACGAATTCCTCGTCGAGACCCAGTTGCCGGCCGACCGCGCGGACCTCGTCCTTGAACAGTTCACGCAGCGGTTCGACCAGTTGCATGCGCATGCGATCCGGCAGTCCGCCAACGTTGTGATGGCTTTTGATCAGCGCCGACTGGCCGACGATCGAGACCGACTCGATGACGTCCGGATAGAGCGTACCTTGCGCGAGAAAGTCCACCTGCCCAAGCGCCGGCGCCTCCGCCTCGAACACATCGATGAACGTCGCGCCGATGATCTTGCGCTTCTGTTCCGGATCCGTAATCCCCGTCAGCCGATCGAGAAAGAGCGTCGAGGCGTCGACAAAGCGCAGCGGCAGCTGCAGCCGTTCGAAGCGCTTGCGAATCTGCGCCGCTTCGTCGAGCCGCAGCACGCCGTTGTCCACGAAGACACACGTGAGCTTGTCGCCAATCGCGCGATGGAGGATCAAGGCCGCGACCGTCGAATCGACGCCGCCGCTGAGCGCGCAGACGACGCGCCCCTCGCCGACCCGCGCGCGGATCCGCGCGGTGGCCTCCTCGACAAACGACGCCATCGTCCAGTCGCCCGTGCAGCCGCAGACGCCGTAGGCGAAATTCTTGAGAATCTCGAGTCCGCTCTCCGTGTGCACGACCTCTGGATGAAAGAGGAGCGCGTACAACCCCCGGGCGGCATGAGCCATCGCGGCCACGGGCGCATTCGCGCTGGTGGCGAGGACGGTAAATCCGGCCGGAGCGGCCGCGACAAAATCGCCGTGGCTCGCCCACACGCGAATCTCCGGCTGCACGTGATCGAAGAGCGCCCCGGGCTCCTTGATCGTCACCGTGGCGTGTCCAAACTCTCGCTGCCGGGCTGGGGCGACTTTCCCACCCAGGGCGGAGGCCATGAGCTGCATGCCGTAGCAGATCCCGAGCACGGGGCTCCCGAGATCAAAGATCGACCGATCGCATTTCGGCGCACCGGGATCGGACACGCTCCTCGGGCCACCCGACAGGATGATGCCCGCCGGCTTTCGTGCGCGAACGGTCTCGGCGGGGGTCTCCGGCGGCCAGATTTCCGAATAGATCGACAGCTCGCGAAGTCGTCTGGCGATGAGCTGCGTGTACTGCGAACCGAAATCGAGAACGATGATGGTTTGATGATTCACGGAAGATCCGGGACCGAGAGGTCTCTGGAAAGTTAAACGCTATTATAGCGGTGTGCGGATGCTCGAGCCCACAAGATGTTGTAGTGTACTCGCCCTCGCCCTGATCGTCTGCGCATCGGTCTCGGCTGGCGGCGCACCGCCCGCCTCACCCTTCCCCGTCCACACCGTGTGGACACTGCCGTTGACCAACGGGCTCGTCGCGCCTCCGGCGTTTGCCGGCAATCAAGCGTATGTGCCCGTCGGCCCCGACGACCCACACCTGGCGGCCATCGATCTGAGCACCGGACGCCTGCGCTGGCTCGTACAGGCCGACGTCCGCTCGAGGCCCGCGAGCGGCAACGGTCATGTCTATATCGTCGAGCCAGGCGCGATCACGGCGTTGCACGACGCCGACGGATCTCGTGACTGGCGTCTGGCGTTGGTGGAGGCGCTCGCGGTGCCGCTCATGAGCGACAGGGGCTCGCTGATTGCCGCGACGCAGTCGGGGTCGATCCTGAATCTCCGGGCGTCGGACGGGCAGTTGATCTGGCGCCGGGATCTCGGCGCGCCACTTCACGCGCCGCCGGCGCTCGCGGACAACCGCGTGTATCTTCCCGCCGCCGACGGCCGGATCGTCGCGCTGCAACTGGCGACCGGCGCCCCCGTCTGGGAGCGGCAACTGGGCGGCGCGCCAAACGACCTCCTCGTCCTGCACGACCGTCTCTACGCGGGATCGCAGGACCACTTCCTCTACTGTCTCGACGTCACGCACGGGGCCATCGCGTGGAAATTCCCCACGGGGGGTGAGGTCATCGGCCTCCCGATCGTCGACGAGCGGCGAGTCTACGTCGTCTCGCTCGACAACGTCCTGCGTGCCCTGAACAAAAAGTCCGGATCGCAAGAGTGGAAGCGCCCCCTGCCCCTCCGGCCGACCCGAGGTCCGTTCCGGATCGTCGACGACATCTTCGTGAGCGGGATCGGGCCCACCATCCACGTGTATCGGGCCAAGGACGGACAGGCGGCCGGCGACATTCCTGCAGGCGCGACTGCTGCCCTGGCGCCGGCGCTCGTCGATGCGTCACACGCGTTGATCGTCGTTGTGACCGACGACCTCGCGAAGGGCGTGTCGATCACGGCGTTCGGAAAATAGGTCGAACGGCGAGGGATCCCGACGGGCGGGTGAGCTGCCCCAACCGCTCACCTCATCCAGGAACTTGAAATTGACGCACGACGCAAGGCCCGCGGCCCTGGACAGACCGCAACTGTTCGCTACGATGCGGGGTGGGAAGCCGATGACGCCCCGGCCATCACGACGTGTGCGTTCTCCGCGTGACGCTGATAGACCGTCAGGTAGGCGCCGATCGCGGAGAGTCCGATGTACTGAAACACCAGTCCTCGCAGCAACAGCGCCACGACCTGGAGCGGAAGCACCGCCAGGCCTACGAGCGGGACAAAGGCGATGAGGCCCATGCCCGACCAGGCGAGCGCCGACGCGAACGTTGCGCCCACGATCATCGCCAGCACGATCACGAAGACACGGCCGAGATCACGAAACCGCGTCCGGACGAGCCGGCCGACGATGCGGCAGGCCGCGCCGACTCCCACGTCTTCGGCGGCAATGGCAATCTGCAGCAACAAATACACGAGATTGACCACGGTGATCCATACGACGAGCAGGCCCGCACCGAGCGCGGCCAGCAACGCCCACCCGATGACGAGCGTGCGGTCGCCCGCGGCACGATACCCGTACACCGCGCATGCGACATACGCGGCGCCCGAGACCACGTACGTCAACATCAGCAGAAGCCCGAGGGCCAGATACCGTCGAAACAATCTGGTGCAGCCGTTCATGAAACGCGGCAGCGTGAACCGGGACACGGCGCGAATGCCGTCCCAGGTGATCGGCTCACGTTCGATGGGCCCGGCGACGGTATTGGCCGCCAGCAGGACCTCCACCGTGCCACCCTTCACGAGGAACATCAGGACGGACCCACCGACCAGCACGATGGCGAACGACGCCACGAATCCCACGAGCGCCAGCGGCTCGGACATGAGCGCGCCCGCGATCGTCGTGAAGATCTGATTGAGACCGCCCTGCAGGAGATTGGCCACGTCCGCGCCAAGCAGCACCGCGACGAGAATCGCGGCACCGACGAGCGGGACTGCCAGCATGACCTGGAACGTCGTCTCCATAGCGAATTGAATCGCCACAGTCGGCCAGTTCGCGGCGGCGAGCAGGGCGCCGCGCTTGAGGAGCAGCTTGAGTTCCACGCGGGTTTTACTATAGCAGCCCGTGGTCCGGCCGGGCGGCTGCGTGGTGGGTCACTTTGCCATGGCGTGATGCGCCGCGCCCGCCCGGGTTTCTCGTCGCGGCCAACGGAACAACAACTGAGCAAAGGGGGGCGGACAGCGCGTCTTCCGCCTCGTACGCTACCGATCCTGCGGCGGTCAACAGGTGACTCGCAGGGCGGTCATATCCGCGGGATCACATCCGGATGACCTCGACGACGATCGCGCGTTCGGCCGTGACCGCCGCCGTGCCAGAGGCTGCAGCCGCGCTGTCGTGCGAGCCGGCCGCCCGCCTCCCACGTCGGCCGCGACGAGGGACCCGGACGGACGCTCGGTTCGCGCCGGCGGACGAGACCACTCGGGGCCACGCCGCGTCGAATTCGCGCGATCAGGTGCCGGTAAAATGCGTGCGAGAGGCGCGCAGGCCACGTCGATCGTCGTATGTCACCCCACCGTTCGAATGACCACCGGGGTGCCCAGTTCCGACGACTGGCCGTCGGACCAGCTCAATCGACGCGGGGATCGTCAGCTCAGTCCGGTGCGCGCATTTTTCCGCGCGACATTCGTGGCGGCGAGGCCCCGAGTGGTCTCGTTCGCCGGCAGCAGGCCCGCCACGGGAAACTGACCCAGTATCGGCGGCTGTGAACCGTATTGTGTCGGGCCCGCAGCGAGTATTCTGTAAGTCAGCGTGACACGGCCCGGATCTCCAACTGCGAGCTGGACGACGTTGAGGCGTACGGTCGCCGTCGGTGTCGCTGCCGCCGTGCTGGCGGCGGCCGGCGGACGCGTGCTCGAACGTCAGCGTTTCGGCGCGACCGACGCGGAGTCGCTCGCCCGCATCGACCGCGAGCTGCGGGGGCGATTCGATGGCAGCGCCGCGACGCTGTCAACCCTGGCGGCACAGGTGGCCGGAGCGCCCGCGTTCCTTCAAACGGCTGGGCGAGACAAGGCGTCCGCCGAAGGCCTGTTCGACGCACTCGACCAGGCGCTCGTCGACCACCCGCGCGGCACCGGCATCACCGTGTACGATTCACGACCGCTTCCCGTCGCGTGGTCGGGGACGGTCTCCGACATCGATCGAGAACGCATCGACGGCCCCGCGGCGCTCTTTGTCGCGCCCGGGGCGTTTGGCCCATCCCTCATTCGCGTGGAACCGGTGGCCGATCCGAACCACTCGGCATCACGCCGGCTCGGCACGGTCGTTGTGGAGCAGCTGCTCGGCGAACCGTCGGGTGCTCCGGGCACCGGTCGTTTCGTCTTTTCCGGATCGCTCGCTCCGGTCACGCTGCAGACACGCGTCAGCCCCACGCAGACCGCCTCGTGTTTCGTCATTCCATCAGGCGGCGGCCAGCTTCTGGTCGAGGCCTGCGTGGATCCCGCCAACATTGCCGCGGCGCGCACACACTGGCAAGCCCTGACGCGGGCCGCGGTCTACTCGGTGTTCGCGCTCACGCTCCTTGTCTGCGCCACACGTTTCAGTGATCTCTCTCGGCGCGCGCGATCCCGGCGCGACACGCTCGTGGCCATGACGGCCCTCATCGCCGTGCTCGCCGGCGCCCGTCTTCTGCTGCAATTCGCCGCCATGGGCGTCCTCCCGCCAGCCTTGCTCTCGGCGATCGCGTTGCTGCTGAACGCGCTCCTGCTCACCGCCCTCGCGGCCCTGGCAATTGATGCCGTCGAGCGGTGGCGGGTCGCGCGCCCCAGACGCCATCTCGTCGCGCCAGGGGTGTCGTCGACACTGCGGACGGCCGGCACATTTCTGGCAGCCGGAGTCGTCGGCATCGCGCTCCTCTGGACCTACGAACGCTTCCTCGAGCGCATCGTCGCGAACCCGACGATCGATCTGCTGCGCTTTTCGCTGCATCCCCTAAGCGCGGAGCGGCTGGCCATGTCGTTCGGCCTCCTGCTGATGCACGCGAGCGTGATCTGGACCGGAGCCGTGATCATCCGGCTGGCGACGCTCGCCTGGCGGACACGGCGCACGGCCGCACGTCGCGCCATCGCGGCCGCCGCCTGGATGGCAGGTGCCGGCGGCGCCCTGCTCATGGCACGGCGGTGGGCGGCGCCGCCGGTGCCGTCCGTTCCATTGCTCGTCGCGCTGTTGGGAACCGCCGTGTGCGCCGCCGTGCTCACGCGACCGCACGGGCCCATGCGACGCGCGTCGCGGTTTGCACGTCTCTTCGGTGTGTACGCGGCGCTGCTCGCGCCGGCTCTCGCCATGTATCCCTCGCTGCTCGCGTTCGCGGTGCAGGCCAAAGAGGAACTCGTCGCGGGCACCTTCGGTCCGCAGGCGAGGAACATCCGCGACGAACTCCGGCGCCAGGCTGAACAGGCGCTGGCCGAGATCGACTCGAGGCAGGGATTGGCGCTGCTGCTCGAAGGGGCGCCGGCCGACGAGACGCCCATGACCGACCGGGCATTCAACGTCTGGTCTGCAACGCAGCTCGAGAGAAGCCGCCTCACGTCGGCGGTCGAGCTCTATGACGACGATGGCCGGCTTGTCAGCCGCTTCTCCCTCAACCTGCCCGAGTACGGCACCGCGCCGCCGGTCCCGACACCGTGTCAGCCGAAGGCCGCGCTGCAGCCCTGGGACCTGATTGAGGAAGCCGCGAACGTCACGCGCGCGAGCCGCAGCGTCTGCTCGCCGGACGGCCGTCGCCTCGGGGCCGTGGTGGTGCGAGTCATGCTCGACTACCGCACGCTGCCGTTTGCTTCGTCGGCGACCCCGTACCTGGAGTCTCTGAGATTCGAGCAGTTCACCGCGTCCGAGGAGGCGCCAGGACACGACGTGGAGTTCGCGGTGTACGGCTGGAGCCGCGCGCCGCTCTACATGGCGGGAACCGCGGTCTGGAGCCTCCCGGACGAAGTGTTCCGGCGGCTGGTGAGTTCGCGCGACCCGTTCTGGGCGGACGTGATGCGCGGTGATGAGGCGTTCCGCGTGCATTTCCTGAACGACCGGGGCGGCATCTATGCGCTCGGCTACCCCATCGTCACGCCGCTCGGCCACCTCATGAGTCTGGCCGAACTCGTCGTGCTGACCGGCGTGCTCTATCTCCTGCTCGTCGCCGTCACGGCGGTCTTCAAATCCCGGCCTGCCACCGGACGCGGACTGCTCGACGAGATGCGTTCGAGCTTCTACCACAAGTTGTTCCTCGCCTTCGTGCTGGTCACGATCGTGCCGGCGAGCATCATCGCCGTGGCCACGCGCAATCGGTTGGCGCGCCAGTTCAGCGACAGCGTGAACGAGTCCGCCGTCAAGACAGCGACCGTCGCGCAACGTCTCGTGGAGGACTATGCAACCCTCCTGCGGCGCGAGCGCGGCCCGAGGGGTCTCGACGGACTGGACGACCAGATCCTCATGCTCGTCGAGCGCGCCATCGCGCAAGACGTCAACCTCTTCGACCGCGCGGCCCTTCAGGCGACGAGCGAGCGCGATCTCTTTGCGTCCCATCTGTTTCCGCTGCGCACGCCGGCCGATGTGTACCGCCGCGTCGTGCTCGACCGGATGCCGACCTTTGTCAGCGTTGAGGACGTCGGCGGTTTCCCCTATCTGTTGGCCGCCGCGCCCGTCCGGGCCGGCGACAGCGAGCACGCACGCGTCGTCACGATTCCCCTCACGCTGCAACAGCGGGAGCTCGACCGGGAGCGGGACGATCTCGACCGGCGCGTGCTGTCGGCGTTCGTCCTGTTTGTCCTGCTCGGCGCGGGAGTCGGGTACTGGAGGGCCGAGCGCATCGCCGATCCGGTCAAGCGCCTGACGCGCGCGACACGCCGTATTGCGCGGGGCGATCTCGACGCGCGCATCGCGGCCACGTCTTCAGACGAGCTCCGGCGCCTGGTCGAAGACTTCAATCACATGGCCGCCGATCTCAAGCGGCAGCGCGCCGAACTCGAACGCACGCAGCGGCTCGAAGCCTGGGCCGACATGGCCCGGCAGGTGGCGCACGACGTCAAGAACCCTCTGACGCCGATTCAGCTCTCGGCCGAGCACGCCTTGCGCGTCAACCTCGATCGCGGACGTCCCCTGTCGCCCGTGCTCGACGACTGCGTTGCGGCCATTCTCACGCAGGTCAAGCTGCTGCGGCAGATCTCGACCGAGTTCTCCAGTTTCGCCTCGTCGCCGACCGCCCGCCCCGAGGTGACGGACCTCGCCGCGCTCGTCGAGGAGGTCGTCGAGCCGTACCGGGCGGGCCTCTCGGGACGGATTCCGATCGAGGTCCACACGGATCCGGGGCTGCCGCCGGTGACGATCGATCGCACGCTCTTCGCCCGCGCGCTCACGAACGTCATGGAGAACGCACTCCACGCCATGCCTGGACGGGGCCGATTGACCATCGCCGCGCGCATTATCGAGCCCCCGAGTCCATCTCCTGGGAGTCCATCCCCTGCGGCGTCCGGCCCGACTCCCGTAGGGTCCGGCTCGGTTACTGTGGCGTCCGGCTTCAGCCGGACCGTCGTCCTCAGAGTGACGGACACCGGCGTCGGCATGGACCGCGAGGCGCTCAGCCGAATCTTCGAACCCTATTTCTCGACCAAAGCCACCGGCACCGGCCTGGGACTGACGATTGCCAAGCGCAACGTGGAGCTGATTGGAGGAACGATTGCGGTCGAGAGCGAGCGCGGCACGGGAACGACGGTGACGGTCACGCTGCCAGTGGCGCCGCTAACGGGACACCATTCGTGAATGTGAGAATGTAGGGATGTGATGATGTGAGGATGTAAGCGTCTTTTCCTCTAGTTCGCCGTCGGATGCTCTGCGCTGTCGATGACGAGGACATCGACCGGCCCTCTCGTTGATTCCAACTTCAGACCGAGCTGTTCCTGCAGTGCGGTAAAGATCGACGGGCCGGTCGGATCGACGGATGGTCGATCGGAAGCACCTGCAGCTCCTTGCGAAATTTGAGCCAGTGCCCACCTTAGTTCGATATTGAATTGGCCGGAAAGGCCGGTGCGATCGACCACGGCACGCTGCACCGTGTGACAGGCTCTCGGTGAAGTCCGCGAGCCCCACGGCACCAGCGAAGAGAAAGCCCGGCGCGGAAACCATGCTACATGGCCGCGCCTTGCCAGGCGTCGGAGGAGGCGGGGGAGCGGCTCCTCTACGCGCCGCTGCGGCGAGCGCCACGCAGTCGACCTCCACAGCTTGGAGCTGCGGGCCGAGCGTCCTGTCGTTACGCGTAAGGGCCAACGTGTAGGTCTGCAACTGACGGCTTTCGACGTGCGTGACAAGTCTGAATCGATCGGCCAAAAGCGATCGAATCATCAGTTGCCCGGGACTTGGTTCTACGCCCTGCTCCGGTGCTTTCGCGACCACGTCGAAGCGATCGGAGTCAATCCAGGTCGGGCCGCCAACAATCTGAAAATTCTGACGCTGATATGCGTTTCGAATCAGCGACCGCAGAGTTACATTTGTGGCTGTGAACCGTCCGCCCGACTGAAGATCGATTCTTGAACGGGTTTCGCCAGACTTGTTCGGCTTGATCGATGCAGCGTCGAATGTCGAACCTATTGGCGTTTGGGCTGCCAGTTGGCGTTTGAGCTGCCAGCGAGCCTACTATACCCCCGAGGGCGACCGCGATTCCGACCGCCGAAAGAACACGCGACTTCACCATCTCGCGCCATCCATCCTGACTCAGCTGCGGCGTCACCTTGACTGCTTGGCTATCAGCCGATTCGTGTTGCTGAACGCTGAAAGCCGACAGCTGAGAGCTGCGCCAAGTCCCTACGTCCTCACATCCCTACATCCCTACATCCTTACATTCCAGAATCCCCCTTCGTGGGCTGTCCCCCCCGGTGGCGGAACCGCGTGATGGCCATCTCGACGAAGGCGGAGGCGAGATACGCGTATGCCATCACGACCAGCACGTACTTGGGATGCGTGGCAATGAGCATGATGCCGGCCGCGATGAGGACCAGCACCGTGTAGGAACGCCGCACCTTGAGATCGATTGTCTTGAAACTGCGAAAGCGGATCGTGCTCACCATGAGAATGGCCGGCACGATGACGAGCGCCAGCGCGGGCAGCGCGGCGCGGAAATCATTCGGCAGGCCGGCCGGATACAGGTACACCGTGGCGGCCGGGATGCCCGCGGCCGGCGGACTCGGCATGCCGACGAAGTACCGCTTGTCGCCACCGCCCGCGCTCTGAATATTGAAGCGTGACAGCCGCAGGGCCGCGGCGGCCAGAAAGAAAAAGCCGGCGGCCCACCCCAGCCGGCCGAGCGGCGAGAGGCCCCACTGGAACAGCAGAATGGCCGGGGCCATGCCGAAGGAAATCACATCCGCCAGCGAGTCGAACTGCAGACCGAAATCACTCGACGTACCCGTCAGCCGCGCAATTCGCCCATCGAGCATGTCGAGGACGATGGCGATGCCGATCAACCCCGCGCCCATCTCGAACTCTCCGCGCATCGCGTAGACGACGCAGGCGTAGCCACAGAAGAGGTTGCCCATCGTAAACAGGCTGGGCAGCAGCGACACGCCGCGGCGCAGCCGTGTCGGCGGGCGATCGGTCGCGCGACGCAGGAGGAGGAGATGCCGCGCTTCCCGTGTCGTTTCTTCCGGTTCGCCCATGGATTTCAGTGTAGCACCGCAATGATCGTCTCGCCCCCGCGGAGCGTGTCGCCGACCTTGACCCGAATCGTGGCCGTCATCGGCAGGAAGATGTCCATCCGCGAGCCGAACTTCATGACGCCGTACCGATCTCCCGCGCGCACCTGGGCGCCGGGCTGCAGCCGGCAGACGACCCGTCGCGCGAGGACACCGACGATCTGTCGCGCCACGATCATCTGACCACCGTGGTCGATCCAGATTTCGCTCCGCTCGTTGGTCGCGGCCGCGTCGCGATGGTACGCGGGGAGAAACCGGCCGGGCCGGTACGTGACCTGCGTGACACGGCCAGACGCCGGCACGCGGTTCACGTGCACGTCCATCGGCGACAGAAAAATGCTGATCTGCTGCCAGAGACCCGGAGGCGTGGCATCGGGCATGGCCGGACCGGCGACAAGCACACGGCCGTCTGCCGGCGACAGGACGATGTCCTTCGCGGCGCGGCCAGGGCCGTCCAGTCCTTCGGGCGCGTGCCGATCCGGGTCCCGGAAGAAGAAGAGAAAGAGGGCGGCGAGGGCAAGAAGCGGCAGCGCCAGCAGCCAGGAGATCGCCAGACCGGCGACCAATCCGAGCGCCAGCGCGCCGCCCACGAACGGCCAACCCGCGGGATCGATGCGGACCGATGTCATCGGTCCTATCTAATCACGAAGCGACGACAGCCGAGCGGTCTAGTGCGATTGCTCGTGTTGATGGCGCCGCAGGATGTGTTCCATGCGGTCCTTGATAAGGAGCTTCCGCTTCTTCAGCGTGACTTCTTCGACTTGTTCGGGTTCTGAGAGGTAGCGTTTCTCGGTCAGTTCGTGCAGGCGGCTTTCAAGTTCGTGGTGCTTGGCGGTGAGGTCGTGCAGCTCCTGGTCGTGCTCTATGAATTTTCCGTCGAGGTCGTGCAACTGCTCATGCATGACGCCCCTCCCTTCTGACGCTACCGGGGTTCAAAACGATGAGTCTGCTAATGCGGTCGGACGGCCCGATTCGCAGCTCGAAACTAGCACAAGGCACCACTCGTTTCAAGGTCCGACTGACCGTCCGCCAAGGCCGTGAGAATTGTCACCGTTCAGTCAGACTTCATAAACCTCAGCAATGAGGGACGCTCGGCCTGCCGCGAGCAGATTTGTTGTGCAAGGGAACCCAGATGCCGGCGCGGTGGCCGGATGACGCCCGCTGCGGGCTCGGATGCGCGTGCGATCGCTGCCAGCGTCGCTGCCGAACGGTCGGAGGCACGTGCTGATCGGTCGGAAGCACGTGCGGTGAGGTCGGAGGCAGATGCAGTGATGTGGGAGGCAGATGCGATGAGGTCAGAGCCCCGCCCCGGGGTCCAGCGGTTCGCCGAGCAGCATGTTTCTGGCCTCAACCCCCTTGGTGACAAGATCGAACGTCCAGATGACTAGATGACCAAATTCACGGTTCACACAGGGGCTCGCTCCACAGGATGAGCGCATCCTCAACCGGGTTCGTGTAGTAGTCGCGCCGCACGCCGGCCACCGAGAATCCGAAGTCCGCGTACAGCTGCCGCGCCGCCTCGTTCGAACGGCGAACCTCGAGCGTCGCGCGGCGCGCGCCGATGCGCACGCCCTCCAACATCACGCGCGTCAGCACCGCCCTTCCCACACCGGCCCGGCGCCGGGCCGGCTCCACGGCCAGGTTGTTGATGTGGAGCTCGTCGAGAATCCGCCAGAACGAACAGAAACCGATCACCCGGCGTTCGGCGTCTCGCGCCAGGTAAAGAAACGACAAGCCGGGTTGCTCGAGTTCCGCGAGGTACATCTCGCGGGTCCAGGGATTCGTGAACGACGCCTGCTCGACGGCAAGGATGTCGTCGATCTCCGCGGGCACCGTGAGGGGCTCGATCGTCCAGGTCTCCGCCATGTCCGATTCACCAGCCTCCGCGAGCCTTGGGTTGTTCGAGTTCAGCGATCCGTCGATCCCGCTCAACCTCCGCGTCGGGCCGCCGGATGTAGAGGGGCTGTACGGCCGCCGGATCGATCGTCGCACCCGCCCGTGCACACGCGGCCGCCATCCGGGCGATCGTCGCAGCGAGCGGCTGCGGCTCTTGTACCCGTGCCACGCCGTCGAGGACGTCTTGGTACGCGACGGCCCCGTCGCCAATCACGACCGCGGGCATCCCGCGCTCCTTCCAGCGCAACAGCGTCGCGGCCGGATCGCCCACCGCTGCCGGCTCGATCGTCATCAGGCGCTCCGGCGCAAAAGACGATACGTCGGTGACCCGGTACAGCGCGCTGAACACTTCCCGCCGATGCGCGTCCATCCATGCGCCCACGATCGTACCGGGCGCAAGCGCCTGAGCGGCCATCTGGCCGAGCGCCTCGAGCGCCGACACCGACACCATGCGGCGTCCGGTCACGAATGCCAGGCCCTGCATCGTGGCAATGCCGATCCGCAAGCCGGTGAACGATCCGGGGCCCGCCGCCACGGCAAAGAGATCAATCGCCGCGATCGTGACCCCCGCGCCTGTGAGCAATTCGAGCAGATCGCCCGGCAGCCGTTCGGCGTGCGAGCGCGACGCATCGCCGCGCCGCTCGGCGAGAATGCGATCGTCTTCGACCAGCGCCACGCTCCCACCGCGCGTCGTCGTATCGAGAGCCAGTACATGCATAGGGTAGACTGAAGAAACAGTCTACAGGTTTCAGCTGTCAGCGTTCAGCTTTCGGCTATCAGATGAGAGCTGACAGCTACGGAGTCACAGCTTACATGTCCACGGCGGCCACGCCGGCGATGCGCCAGTATCTCGACGCGAAGCAGCAGTATCGCGACGCGATTCTGTTCTTCCGCATGGGCGACTTCTACGAGATGTTCTACGAGGACGCGCTCGTGGCGGCGCGCGCTCTGGAATTGACGCTCACGTCGCGTTCCAAAGACACCAATGGCGGCGGCATTCCGATGTGTGGGGTGCCCTTTCACGCGGTCGACGGGTACATCGCCCGGCTCGTCAAGAAGGGCTTCCGCGTCGCCATCTGCGATCAGGTCGAGGATCCGCGGAAGGCCAAGGGACTCGTCAAGCGCGAAGTGGTGCGCGTGGTGTCGCCCGGCACGCTCACCGACTCGAGCTACCTCGATGCCCGGGAGCCCGCGTTCCTGATGGCCGTCGCCTCTCAGCCCGCGACGATCGGCGTGGCACTGCTGGACCTCTCGACAGGCGAGTTCACGACGGCCGAATACGCGGGCCCCGACGGCCTGCAGTCACTCGCCGACGAACTGGCCGTCCTGAAGCCGCGCGAACTCATTGTGCCAGCATCTGCTGTAGCGCAGGACCTTAGCCCTGCAGTGCGTGCATCTGGTGTAGCGCAGGGCTTCAGCCCTGCCGACCGCCACGGAGGACCCGTCGACGCGTGCAGGCGGATGCTCGATGCCACCGGTATCACCATCACGCCGATTGACGGCTGGGCGTTCGACCCCGAGTCCGCACGGCGGGCACTGCTCGATCAGCTCCGCGCAGGTGGGCTCGAGGGCTTCGGACTGGATCGACACCCGGCAGCGGTGTCCGCCGCCGGGGCGCTTCTTCACTTCCTGCGCACCACCCAGAAAGTGGATCTCGCGCACGTGCGCACCGTCAGCTTCCGGCAGCGTGCCGACACGCTCCTCATCGATCCGACCACGCTCACACCTCTCGAAATTCTGGAAGGGTCCGAGGGCGGACGGGCGGGGTCTCTGC
>JBGOTP010000072.1:0-16457 GCA_041476545.1 Vicinamibacteria bacterium
GACGGGGCAGGAGACCGTGATCTGCCGCTTGGGATGGGTGAGGATCTTCCAGATGCCCGGTTCGAGATTGAGGAGCCGCGCGGCCCCGTCAAACTCCTCCAGCATCGCGCTGAACACAGATGCGTTAGACGACATGAACCCCAGTGTAATCCGGCTGAAGCCGGATCCCACACCCTCTGATGTAGCGTCCGGCTTTAGCCGGACTACTACGCGGATATAATCGTCACTGTGAAGACGGCGGCCGAGACAGAGAGGCAACGCTGGGAGCGTGAGACGCTCGCGCCGGCTCTGGCGCAGGCTCCCGAGCGGGCGGCGTCGTTCACCACGATCTCTGCCCATCCGATCGAGCGTCTGTACTCCGCCGACGACCCTGGCGCTCTAGGCGACCCCGGCGAGGCCGGCGCCTTCCCCTACACACGCGGCATCCACGCTACCGGCTATCGCGGCAAGCTCTGGACGATGAGGCAGTTCGCGGGCTTCGGCGCGCCCGAGGACACCAATGCGCGCTACAAGGCGCTCCTCGCGGCCGGCGGCACCGGACTGAGCGTCGCCTTCGATCTGCCGACGCTGATGGGCCGCGACCCGGACCACGAACTCTCGCTCGGCGAAGTCGGGAAGTGCGGCGTGAACATCACCTCGCTTGCCGACATGGAGAGGCTCTTCGACGGCATCTCGCTCGGCGAGATCACGAC
Source organism: Vicinamibacteria bacterium (assembly GCA_041476545.1). Lineage (GTDB taxonomy): Bacteria > Acidobacteriota > Vicinamibacteria > Vicinamibacterales > CAVVIG01 > JBGOTP01. The sequence continues at coordinate 693 of JBGOTP010000072.1, forward strand.
CTCGATGACGATCAATTCGCCGGCGGCCATGATCTTTGCGATGTACCTGGTCGTAGCCGAGCAGCAGGGCGCCGAGTGGGCGCGGTTGTCTGGCACGATTCAGAATGACATTCTCAAGGAATTCATCGCTCAGAAGGAATACATCTACCCTCCGCGGCCGTCGATGCGGCTCGTCACGGACGTCTTCGCATTCTGCGCGAAGGAAGTCCCGCGGTGGAACACGATTTCGGTCAGCGGCTATCACATCCGCGAGGCCGGCGCGACCGCCATCCAGGAACTGGCCTTCACGCTGCGAGACGGCATCGAGTACGTGCAGTGGGGCGTGGACGCCGGGCTCGACGTCGACGAGTTCGTGCCGCGCCTGTCGTTCTTTTTCAACGCGCACAGCGATTTCTTCGAGGAGATCGCGAAGTATCGCGCCGCGCGCACGCTCTGGGCCCAGGCGATGCGCGATCGGTTCGGCGCAAAGAGCGAACGTTCGTGGAAACTGCGCTTCCACAGCCAGACCGCGGGCGTATCTCTCACCGCGCAGCAGCCGTACAACAACGTCGTCCGGACCGCCTTGCAGGCCCTGTCGGCGGTGCTCGGCGGCACGAATTCGCTCCATACGAACTCGCTCGACGAGGCGCTGTCGCTGCCCACCGCGGAGGCTGCGACGCTGGCGCTTCGGACGCAGCAGATTATCGCCTACGAATGCGGCGTCACGCGCGACGTCGATCCCTTCGGCGGCTCCTACTTCGTCGAGACCTTGACGAAGGAGATGGCGGAAGGCGCGGTAGACTACTGCGACCGCATCGATCGCATGGGCGGGATGGTCGAGGCGATCGAGCAGGGCTTCCCGCAGCGAGAGATTGCGGAAAGCGCGTATCGGTTTCAACGAGCCGCCGAGAGCCGGGAGAAGGTCATCGTCGGCGTCAACGACTTCGTGCAGCGGGATGAGCCGCCGTTCGAGATTCTCTATATCGACGAGACGACGGCCGACAGACAGTTGGCGAGGCTCGGCCAGTTGAAGAGCCGGCGCGATGGTGATCGTGTTGGGCGGGCCCTCGACGGCTTGCGCGCGACCGCCCGAACGAGCGAAAACCTCATGCCGCCGATCCTCGAGGCGGTGCGTGCTTACGCGACGCTCGGCGAGATGTGCGACGCGCTCCGCGACGTGTGGGGCGAGTACGAAGAAACGCCAATTATCTGAAAGCTGATAGCCGATAGCTGCTAGGTATCAGCTCATGGAGTTGCTGAGTTGACATGCGAAAGCTGAGAGTCGTCATCGCGAAGCCGGGTCTCGATGGGCACGATCGCGGGGCCAAGGTGATTGCGCGGGCGCTGCGCGACGCGGGGATGGAGGTCATTTACACGGGCCTGCGTCAGACACCCGAGCAGATCGTGACGACGACGTTGCAGGAGGATGCGGACGTCATCGGCCTGTCGATTCTGTCTGGGGCGCACAATCACATTGCGCCCAAGCTGATGCAACTGCTCGCCGACAAGGGACTCACGGATGTGCTCGTGGTCATCGGGGGCATCATCCCGGACGTGGACATCCCGAAGCTCAAGGCCATCGGCGTCAAGGGGATCTTTCTGCCGGGAACTCCGATGCAGGAGATCATCGACTTCATCCAGGCAAACGCGCGGGTGAGGGCGGCGTAGGCCAACGTGTCGCACACGCTTCTTCTCGCCGACGACAGCGTCACGATTCAGCGCGTCATCGAGCTGACGTTCGCTGACGAGGACATTCGCGTCGTTGCGGTCAGTGATGGCGCTGCGGCGATTGGCGTGCTCGACCAATCTCCTCCCGACATCGTCCTGGCCGACGTGGGGATGCCAGGTGTGAACGGCTACGACGTCGCCCGGCATATGAAGGCCACGCCCGGTCTCGCACACATTCCGGTCGTGCTCCTCACCGGTGCGTTCGAGCCAATCGATCGGGCCAGAGTGGCGGAGGTGGGCGGCGACGACGTGCTCGCAAAACCGTTCGAGCCGCAGGTCGTCATTGCCCGCGTCAAGGAGCTGCTCGCGAGGCCCAGGGAAGCGCAGGTTCAGCCGTGGACGCCGCCTGCGGAGGTAGAGGCTCGGCCTGCGATGGAAGAGGCGTCACCGATCCAGACGCCGGCCGCCACGGAGGACTATTTCGATCGTCTGGACGCGGCGCTCTCGCATCTGGCGGGCACGTCTCAGCATCGACCGCCCGTTGCGTCCGCCGCGACCGACAAGATGGTCGACGAGGTCACCCGGCGCGTGCTCGTTCAGCTGTCGGACCGTGTCGTGCGTGAGACTGTCGCGGAGATTGTGTCGGCAAGCGCGGAAAGGCTGATTCGTGAAGAGATCGAGAGGATCAAGAGGGAGATTGGGTAGGACTGTTCTTTTCGTTACGCTCTTTGCCGGGCTTGTCACTGTTGGCTGTATCAAAGATCCGCCCGCGCCGCCGCCGCGGCCGCATGTGGCGGCGAGTATTCCTACCGAGTTGACCCTGACGCTCGAGGCGGCAATTGGCGCGATTCAACGTGTTTCTGGGGCGAAGGCGTACAGTCTGGGCATCGAGAGCCCCGAGAGCGTGTACCAGGAGATTCCCGAGCGCGCGCAGGCTCAGATGATCATGAACGGCGCGCCGATGCGGGTGACATTCGAGCGCCGCGCTGGACAGTGGCAGTGGATCAAGACCACCTCCCCGATCTGGTCCGGACAAGCCAAGTCCCCGGAGGAAGTCATCGCCTGGCTCAACGCGCATCCCCTTCTGTAATACGATGAGCAGATGTCCGACTCGTCGACGCGTCCGCTGACAGCGCTCGATTCTGCACGGTTGCGGCTGCCCGAGAAGCCCGCTCTCGAAGGCCTCGAGGCGACGTGGATCTCCAGGTGGGAAGCCGACGGTGTGTACCGGTTCGACCGTTCGCGCCCGCGTGTCGAGGTGTTCGCAATCGACACACCGCCGCCGACAGTGAGCGGGTCGCTGCACGTCGGACATGTCTTTTCTTACACCCACACCGATGTCATTGCGCGGTTTCAGCGGATGCGCGGCAAGGCGGTGTTCTATCCGATGGGGTGGGACGACAACGGCCTGCCGACGGAGCGGCGCGTGCAGAACTACTACGGCGTGCGGTGCGATCCGTCGCTGCCCTACGATGCCGCGTTCGTCCCGCCGACCACGCCTGGCAAGCAGGCGGTTTCCGTGTCGCGGCCGAATTTCATCGAGCTGTGCAATCGACTGACGGCCGAGGATGAACGGGTGTTCGAGCACCTGTGGCGGTCGCTTGGGCTGTCGGTCGACTGGTCGATGACCTACGCGACGATCGGTACGCGCGCGCAACGGGTGTCGCAGCTGGCCTTTCTTCGCCTCGTGAAACGCGGCCTCGCCTATCAGGTCGAAGCGCCGACCCTCTGGGATGTGGACTTCAAGACGGCCGTGGCACAGGCGGAACTCGAGGATCGCGAGCTCCCCGGCGCGTACCACCGCATCAGATTCACGTTGGCGCCTGCGGAGTTCATTGAAATCGAAACCACGCGTCCCGAGCTGATTCCGGCGTGTGTCGCTCTGGTCGCGCACCCCGACGATCCACGCTATCAGCCGCTCTTCGGCCGATCCGTAACCACGCCGCTCTTCGGCGTGCCGGTGCCGGTGAAGCCGCATCCGCTGGCCGATCCTGGCAAGGGCAGTGGCATCGCGATGATTTGCACCTTCGGCGACGTTGCCGACGTAACGTGGTGGCGCGAACTGAGCCTGCCCGTGCGGGCGGTGATCCAGAAGGACGGGACGCTCGGGCCCGTGCAGTGGGGATCGCCCGGCTGGGAATCGGCCGATCCCGATCGCGCGCAGCGCCACTACGACGAGCTCGCGCGTCTCTCCGCGGCGAAGGCGAGAGCGAAGATTGTCGAGCAGTTGCGGGCCTCCGGTGATCTCGTCGGCGAGCCGAGGGCGATCAGTCACGCGGTGAAGTTCTACGAGAAAGGCGATCGGCCCCTCGAGATCATCACCAGTCGCCAGTGGTTCATCAAGACGATCGAGCTGCGGGAGGAACTCCTTCGGCGCGGGCAGGAGCTGCAGTGGCACCCGCCGTACATGCGTGCACGATACGAGAACTGGGCCAACGGACTGAACGGGGACTGGTGTGTGAGCCGGCAGCGTTTTTTTGGCGTGCCGTTTCCTGTGTGGTACCCGATGGGGCAGGATGGTCGAGCGGACTACGAGCACCCGATTGCCCCTCCCGAGGAACAGCTGCCCATCGATCCGTCGACAGACGTGCCCGACGGGTATCGTATGGACGAGCGCGGGCAGCCCGGTGGATTCGTCGGCGATCCCGACGTCATGGACACTTGGGCGACATCGTCTGTGACACCGCAGATCGTCTGCGGATGGCCCGACGATCCGGATCTCTTCGCGCGCACGTTCCCGATGAATCTGCGGCCGCAGGGGCACGACATCATCCGGACGTGGCTCTTCGACTCGGTCCTGCGCGCGCACCTCGAGCACGACTCGCTGCCGTGGACCAACGCGGCCATCTCGGGGTGGGTGCTCGACCCCGATCGCAAGAAGATGTCGAAGTCCAAGGGCAACGTCGTGACGCCGATGGCGCTGCTCGAGGAGCACGGATCGGACGGCGTGCGGTACTGGGCCGCGAGCGGGCGTCCGGGCACCGACACCGCATTCGACTCCAACCAGATGCGCGTCGGCCGGCGCCTCGCGATCAAGGTGCTGAATGCGTCGCGATTCGCGCTGGCGTCGGCCGAACCCCAGGGTCGGATTAGCGCGGGCGTCGATCGCGCGATGCTTCGGAATCTGGCCGCACTGGTGAACGAGGCGACAGAGGCATTCGAGGACTACGACTACGCGCGTGTGCTCCAGCGCACGGAAACCTTCTTCTGGCGCTTCTGTGACGACTACCTCGAGCTCGTCAAAGGACGCCGGTATGGGGAACAGGGGGCCGATGGCGCGGCTTCCGCAAATTCGGCGCTGACGGCCGCGCTCTCGGTGATGCTGCGGTTGTTTGCCCCGTTCCTACCGTTCGTGACCGAAGAGGTCTGGTCCTGGTGGCAGTCTGGCTCGATTCACCAGGCGCCGTGGCCGGTGCCGGAGGAGTTGGAGTCGCTGCTATTGGACAACTCAGATGTGGTTCGACAGTCCGAACAGGCAATCTACGACTGGGCCGCCGAAGTGCTGTTCGAGGTGCGAAAACAACGGTCGGAAGCCAAGCAGCCCTTGAAGATTCCCATCACCAAGGTGATCGTCAAGGCGGACGCTGCGAACGTGGATCGGATGCGGCTTGTAGAGGCCGACCTTCGCGCCGCGCTTCGCGTGCGCGCGTTCGAGACGACGGTTGGCGACCCGCGCGAGATTCTGGTGCAGGGATACGATGACCCGCCAGCGTGAAACCCGGGCGCCACGGAACGGGTGGTGAAGCCGTTGACGCCTCTCGACCCCTCTCAGTATCGCGACCTCGTGCGTGAGGCGCTCGAAGAAGATCTGGGCAGCGGCGACATGACGACGGACGCTACGGTCTCTCCGCGGCAGCGCGCGCGCGGTGTGTTTCTCGCCAAGGCCGATTGCGTGCTCGCGGGACTCGACGTGGCGCTCGAGGCCTTCCGTCAGCTCGAGCCCGAGGTTGGCGTGAGGCTGGACAAGCGTGATGGAGAACGGTGTCGCCGCGGCGACCAGATTGCCGAAGTGACGGGACTCGCGCGCACGTTGCTCATGGCGGAGCGCACGGCGCTCAATTTCCTGCAGCGCCTCTCGGGAATCGCCACCGAGACGTCCCGTTTCGTCGAAGCCGCCGGCGGTCGCATTACCATCCTCGACACACGCAAGACCACGCCGACTCTTCGCGCGCTCGAGAAGTACGCCGTCGTCGCGGGTGGCGCCACCAATCATCGTCGTGGACTCTTCGATGCAATTCTGATCAAGGACAACCACATCCGGCTCGCGGGAGGTGTGAAGGAGGCTGTGGCGCGCACGCGGGCGCGGCAGCCGCACATGTCGATCGAGATCGAAGCCCAGAGCCTCGCGCAAGTGGACGAGGCGCTCGGTGCCGGTGTCGAGATCCTGCTGGCGGACAATCTGTCGATCGACGAGATTCGCGAGACGGTCGGTCGTGCCAGCGGCCGTGCGAAGGTCGAGATCTCGGGTGGCGTGACGCTCGACCGCATCGGCGATCTCGCGGCGACGGGCGCCGACTACGTGTCTGTCGGCGCGCTCACACACTCCGCGCCGGCCGTGGACATCAGCTTCGAAATCGAGCCGATGTAATGTCCGCACAGGAGCACTCTACGGCGGGCGGTCGAGACGACTCGGTGCCGCGCCGCGGCGAACGTCGCGCGGAAAAACACGTTCACCGGCCTGGGCTGTCGATTCCCGCGTCGATTCAGCGGATTCGACGGCCGGCGTTATGAACATTCACCGCCCCCGCCAAATCGTTGGCATTCGGGAGTCAATCAGGATCGACGCGGTCCGCTGGCCTCTTGAACGCGTTTTACCCACTCACGCAGATCGCGCGAGTTCGACGCGTCGCGTCCCCAAGTCGTCCCGTCCGCTCGCAATCTGGCGCGTTGTCTTGAGACACCGTGGATGGTTTCGCGTGGGGGTCGGCGTCGGGGCCGATTGTGCGCGCGAACCGTGTGAGCGACGCGTCTCGCGCGCGAGTTGGGAAATCGCACCGCAGCGCCGAAGTCCGCGACAGGTCACGGACCTGGCGCATTCCACCAACAGATCGCGAAGGTGCGATTCCTTGCGTCGTCGAACCGGTTCGCGTGCGCAATTGGCCCCGACGCCGGCCCTGAGTGGCCCGACCGCGACCACCGTTGAGCGTTCTCATGTCGCTCCGATCTGAAGAACTGCCGCAGAATCTCGCCGACGCATTCGCGCGGGCACGAGGGCGACTGGGACGACTCGGCTCGCCGATGCTGTATTTCTCGACGACCGGATCGACCAACGACGAGGCGACGAAGTTGGCGGCAGGCGGCAATGTCGAAGGGGCAGTGGTCGTGGCGGACGCTCAGACCGCCGGCCGGGGCCGGCGCGGTCGACACTGGTTTTCACCGGCGCTCGGCGGGCTGTATGTCTCCGTTGTTCTCGAGCCCGCCCGTTCAGTGGCCGACGGCGATCGCGCCACGACGCTCCTGACGCTGGCTGCTGGTGTGGCGCTAGCCGAAGGCGTCGAGGCCGTGACAGGCCTCCGGGCCGACATCAAATGGCCGAACGACCTTCTGGTGCAGCGACGGAAACTGGCGGGCATCCTGGCGGAGGGTATTCACGCACCGACGCCGCAAGTCGTCCAGTCGCCTGGCGAACGCGCGGCGTCGAGATCCACGGTGCGTGCCGTGATTCTCGGATACGGCCTCAACGTCGGGTCAATGGCCTATCCGCCAGACCTCGCGGATCGTGTGACGTCACTCGAGTCGGAGCTGGGACGACCGATCGATCGCGCGGAACTGTGCGTCGAGACTCTGGCGGCGATTGCGCGGCGTTACGACGACCTCCTCGAAGGACGATTCGATGCTATCCTCGACGCGTGGCGCGAGCGCGCCCCCGGCAGTCGTGGGCGTCGCGTGACGTGGAACGGCCCCTCGGGTGTGCTGTCCGGAGTGACCGCCGGCATCGACGAGCACGGCGCGTTGCTCGTCAGCCTTGGCGATCGGGTCGAGCGCATCGTGGCAGGCGAAGTCGTCTGGCACTGACTTTATGCTCCTAGCCATTGACGTCGGCAACACCAACATCGTGCTCGGCGTCTTCGACGGCGATCATCTGACGGTCAGCTGGCGCCTGCTGACGCTGCGTGAGCGCACGGCCGATGAAGTGGGCCTCATGGTGACGGGCCTCTTCGCGCACCAGAAGATCGCGCTCGCGAAGATCGATGCGATCGTGATGTCGTCCGTCGTTCCGCCACTCACGCCCATCATGCTGGGGATGGCCCGGCGCTATTTTGGACGCGAGGCACTGGTGGTCGACCCGGCGACCAACGCCGGGATGCCGATTCTCTACGAGAATCCCACGGAAGTCGGCGCCGATCGGATTGCCAACAGCATTGCCGCGTACGAACGCTATGGACGGGAAACGCGCGTGCCGCTCATCGTCGCAGACCTGGGCACGGCGACGACGTTCGACTGCGTGACAGCGGAGGGGCAGTATCTTGGCGGGGTCATTTGTCCAGGCCCGCAGATTGCGGCGGAAGCGCTGTTCCAGCGCGCCGCGCGGTTGCCGCGGGTCGACGTGCGGAAGCCCTCGCACGCCATCGGCCACACGACGGTCGGGGCGATCGAATCGGGGCTCTTCTACGGGTATCTCGGGATGGTCGAAGGACTCGTCAAACGGATCACCGATGAACTTGGTGGCCGCGCGACGGCCATCGCCACCGGCGGACTCGCGCCGTTGATCGCACCGGAAACGTCTATCTTCGCAGCTGTTGAACCAGACATCACGCTTGTGGGTTTGCGGATTATCTGGGAACGGAACAAATAGATGCGGACTCAAGCTTTCAGCTATCAGCTCTCGGCTGTCAGATCTCAGCTGTCAGCTTGACCACGGATTGCGTCGATGGCTGAGAGCCGACAGCTGATGGCGCGTTGAAAGCTGATAGCCGAGAGCTGATAGCTGATTTGTCAACTACAGACTACTGCCGGGAAATCGAAACCTATCTCTGTCAGAAGAACGACGGTCATCTCGTCCGTGTCGTTGGCCCCTCGTTCGAGATCGTCTCCCGCTGGGCCGCAGACGGCGTTCCCCTCAAAGTGGCGTGTCGCGGCATCGATCGGTATTTCGAGCGGTACTACCGCAAGGGTCCGCGGCGCCGGCCCGTGCGCATCGACTTCTGCGAGGCGGATGTGCTCGAAGTTTTCGATGAGTGGCGCCGCGCCCTGGGGCTGACCACGGGAAACGCAGGACCGTCAGAGGTGGGGCATACCGCAGACGTAGTCCCGAGCTTCGACTCGGGCGCTGGCTCGGGTACTGACTCTGGCGCTGACTCCGGCGGCGGCTCGGGTGCCCGCGCCGCCGCGCCACGCCGCGGGCCCTCGCTCCCGGCGCATCTCGAGCGTGTGGTGATGCGTCTCACGGGCGCCAGGGCGACTGGCCGTCTGGGCGGCGAGGCCGATCAGTTGATCGACCGCGTCTCCCACGAGCTGGATGCCGCGCGGTCGTCCACGCAGGGTCTCAGGGGTGAAGCGAGGCGGGCCCTCATCGATCGCCTTGACGCGCTGGACGCTGAACTTCTGAAGGTTGTCCGCCTAACGCTGGATGAAACGCAACAGCAGGCCCTGCAGGATGAAGCGGAAACCGAGCTGGCTGATTTTCGCGCCAGCATGGCGCCGGAGGCGTACGACCGTGTGCGCCAGGCCGCGATCGACCGCCTCGTTCGCGATCGGTTCGGTCTGCCCACCGTGAGTTTCTAGTCCCTGCCTCTGCGAACTCAGCGGGCTCAGCGTTCAACGTTGTGACCAGCCGTCAGGCCGGATTGCGGATCACTGCGCCGTTGATGGATTGCCGACCCCAGCAAAGAGCCGCTCGGTTTCTTTGGAAAACAGTACCCACAGCCCGTAGATGCCGGTGATCGTGCCGAGGGGAATCCACCAGACCAGACCGAGAATCGCCAGCACGATACCGGCGATTCGCGCCCAGGGCTTCCGCTGCCACAAGCCGATGCCGACGATGAGGCCGGGGAGCGCAAAGGCGAGCGTGAAGAACACGAGCGCGACGCCGGTGATGCCGATGATGGGCACCGCGATCGCCGCATCCGCATCGCCACTCGTGCCGACGATGGCGGACACGCCGCCAAAGATCAGCGTCAGGGCCAGCGCGCCCAGGACGCCGAGGGCGCCGAGCACCATGTGCAGCACTGCCAGCACCTTCACGTGCGTGTCCATGCATCCTCCCTGCGAGTACCTCACGTGCACGAATGGGAACGTCCACGAACAGGAACGAGCGGGATGGTAACACGGCGTGACGATGAGATCTAAGCTGTAGGGATGCTGTCACCAGGACAGGTCGTGCCGCTCGCGATCGAGAAACCCGCGGCGGGCGGGCCGATGATCGCACGCGTTGATGGGCAGGTCGTCCTCGTGGCCGGCGCCATTCCCGGAGAGCGCGTCGTGGCGCGCATCACGCGCGTCGGCAAAGGCGTTGCGTACGCGGACACGATCTCCATCGAGGATCCATCGGGCGATCGCCGTGAGCCACTCACCGATCCGCTCTGCGGCGGATGTCTTTACGCGCACATCGCCTATCCGAGACAGCTCGCGATTAAGGGACAGGTGATCGCCGATGCCTTCGCGCGTATTAGCCGCCTTCCGCTGCGCGTCGAGCCTCGTGTCTTTGCGTCGCCGGAGGACGGGTATCGGATGCGGGCGCGGCTGCATCTCGGCGCCGGACAGTCCCGGTCCGGCTTCTTTCGCGAGGGCACCCACGACCCGTGCGATGCGCGGGCGACCAGGCAACTGCTGTCTGCCACGTACGACGTGCTGGATCGCGTGAGCGCCGGACTGCGATCACTCAGCCGGGAGGCGGTGTTCGAGGTGGAAGTCTCCGAGAACATCGAGGCGACACAACGCGCCGTGCACGTCCAAGGACACATCGATGCAGCCTCTCCGGTTGATCCGCGCGCGTTCGGCGCACTCGGGCAGATCGAGGGCCTGAGCGGGCTCGTGATCAGTGGCCCGTCCGAAGTCCGGCTAAAGTCGGACGCTACTGGGAAAGCGGACACCGCTGGGACCCCTGAGATCACTGAGACGATCGGCGATCCCTGCGTGACTGACGTGCTGTCGATTGAGGGGCGGGCCGTCACGCTGCGCCGGCACGTGCTCGCGTTCTTCCAGGGGAACCGGTATCTCCTGCAGGATCTGATCGCACACGTCGTCGGACCGATCGATCGAGACAGCCCGGTCGTCGACTTGTATGCGGGCGTGGGTGTGTTCGCGGTTGCGGCCGCGGTCGTGCGCGGCGCGCACGTCGTGGCGGTTGAGGGCGACCGTGTGGCCGCCAGGGATCTGGAGCACAACGCCAGGACGGCGGGGGGAGCCATCGAGACGGTCCATCTGGCCGTCGAGACCTTTGTCAGGCGATGGAAGCCTGGTCCCGACACGGTGGGCACCCTGATCGTCGATCCGCCTCGTACGGGCATGTCGAAGGAAGCGACGGAGGGAGCGATTCGCCTGGCGCCTCGGCGAATCACCTATGTCTCGTGCGACGTCGCAACGCTGGCGCGCGACGCCAGAAGACTCGTCGACGCCGGCTACGCGATCCAGGACGTCACCGCGTTCGACCTGTTCCCAAATACCCCGCACGTCGAGACGGTGGTGAGATTTGAGAATGTAAGGATGTGAGGATGTGAGGATCTACGGAGTTTTTGTGGCGGCCTCGACGAACCCTTCGAACAGTGGGCGGAACTCACCCGTGCGGAAGAAGTTTTCCGGGTGCCACTGGACGCCAAGGCAGAAGCGCGACGCGGGATCCTCAATCGCCTCGATGACGCCGTCGGGGGCCGTGGCCGACACGCGGAGGCCCTCGGCCAGGCGTTTGACCGCCTGATGGTGACGGCTGTTGACGTCGCAGGCATCCGCATCGCTCAGGCGTTCGCGCATCAGGCGGCCAAGGAGCGAGTCCTGCTCGAGCCAGACCTCGTGCGCGAGGTCGAACGGCTGGTGCGTGGGTACAGTGAAGGCATGCTCGAGCGCACCGGCGACCTCCGAGGGAATGTCCTGCACGAGCGATCCACCGAACGCGATGTTCAACACCTGCACGCCTCGACAGATGGCGAGGATTGGCATGTCGCGTCTCCGTGCCTCGGCGATGAGCGCCAGTTCGAACGCGTCGCGCGCCGGATTGACCGCTCCAAGTTTGGGATGCGGCTCCTCACCGTAGAGCGCCGGCGCGACGTCCTCGCCGCCGCTCAGCAGCAGGCCGTCCACGCCCGCCAGCGCATCGGCGACCGTCATCGACGGATCGAGCACGCGGACAAGGCCCCCGACATGAAGGATCGATTGCCGGTAGTCTTCCGGCTTGCTGCACGCCGTGATTCCAATGAGAGGCATAGGGTGCTGACCGCCGTTCCATTCTGGCTACATACGGCTGGGAACTTCAATCCCCATCAGGTCGAGCGCGCGCGTCAGTTGCGATCGAAAGTAGGCGACGCCCGCGGCGCGCCAACGCTTTCGATCGGCGCTCTCCTCGTTGAGAATCGGGTACTGGTGGTAGAAGGCGTTGAACAGCTGGGCGAGCCCGAACGCGTACTTGGCCAGCACGGAAAACTCCAGCGATCGCACGACCTGCTCCACGATTTCGTCAAGACGGGACGCCTCGAGCGTCAGCGCCCAGAGCGCGGTCTCCGACTCGGTTGCGAGTTCGTCGGCGGCCGTCGACTCCAGCCCGGCCACGACGTCCGCTTCCGTGATCCCCTCGCGCTCCTTCAGTTTCTGAAAGATGTTGTTGGCGCGGACCACGGCGTACTGCAGGTACGGACCGGTTTCGCCCTCGAAGCTGAGCGCTTCCTCGATGTCGAAGACGATCAGTTTGCCGCGCGAGAACCTCAGCATGAAGTACCGTATGGCGCCGACCGCAATCTGGTCGGCGACGCGACGTGCCTCGTCCGTGGAGAACTCGGCGTTCCGCTTGACGACCTCGATGACCGCCTTCTCGGACAGCAGATCCAGCAGATCGTCGACCTTCACGCCAAGTCCCTTGCGTCCAGAGACCTCGACGAAGGGCTTTCGTGCGGCGCCGTCCGCGGGATTTTCCGGCGGGTAACCGAGTTCGGCCGCGGTGGCATGCGAAAGCGCGACCATCTCGTACGAGAAGTGGATCGAGTTCTCGGCTTCCCTTGGGTGGCCGAGTGTTCTCAGCGCCTGTGACAGCAGCGCCTGCAGGTACATCTGGCGCGAGTCGATCACGTTGTAGATCCGGTGGGCCTGGCCAAATGGTGGAGCACCAGGCTCCCCGTCCGTCGAGGTCGTGGACCACAGCGTCTTGCCGTGTGCCTGTTCGGCGAACCGCCGATAGCGGAAGTCGCGGCCGAGGAGGCCGAATTTCCAGAACTGGTTCGCGATGTCCTTGCCGACATAGGTCACGACACCGTTCGATCGGACGATGACCTTTTCCCGGTTCTCGTCTTCGGCACGCGCGGGCTCGGTGCCGGCAGGAGCGGGGCCGGCATCGGCCGCATCCGGGCTCCGGCCGTCGGTTTCTGAGGATCCGTCGCTGTCCTCCTCAATGCGCATCACCCAGCAGCCGGCGAGTTTCCCTTCTGTCTGCAGGAACACGGCACCCTGTTCTTTCAGGATCTCGAATGCATGGGTCCAGAAGTGCAGGCGCAGAATGTCGCCTTCGTAGGTGAGCAGGTCGTAGGCGATGTTCAACCGCGCCATCGTTTTCAGGTGGGCGCGCACGATACGATCGACGATGAACGCCGCCAGCTCCGCGGTGACGTTGTTCCCGCGTTCCAAATCGTGCAGCGTGCGGGCACGGACCTCGAGCCGGCTCTTGTCTTCGTCGTACCACTCGGTGACGCGCGAATAGAGATCCCAGCAGTAGTAGTCGAACCGTGTCGTGTCGGCGATACGCGTCACCGCGTCCAGGGTCTGATGCTCAATCTCACAGAAGCCGACAATGACATCGGCGACCTGCACGCCGGTATCGTCGATGTAGTTCTGGATTTCAACCGGCGAGTCGCGGAAGCGCAGCACACGGCCGAGCGTGTCGCCAAGCGCGGCGTTGCGGAGGTGGCCGATGTGCGCCGCCTTGTTCGGGTTGATCGCGGTGTGTTCGACGATGATCTTCTCTGCTTCAGGGGTCTCGGTCCGCCTGAAGGCGGACCCTACAGTGGACGAGACGGCGGACCCCACGGAGGACGAGAGCGGAGCCGCGTCTCGAAGCGGAGCGATGTCGCCCCGTACCCGCGCTCGAAGAAACGCCGGCCGGTCGAGATAGAAATTCAGGTAGCCGTTCGGCGAGACGACGAGTCGCGCGATGCCGGGCAGGTCTCCGATCGCGCCGGCGATCTCCTGGGCGATGGCGCGCGGCGCCTTCTTGAGCGGTCGCGCAAGCTGAAAGGCCACGGTGACGGCGAGATCGCCGAGCGCTCGAGTGGGCGGCACCTCGACCGTGAACGGAGGAACATCCGTAAGGCCGAACTGCCGGCGCACGGCGGCAGTAATCGCTTCGTGGATGTGGCGTTGAACGTTGAGGATCATGTACGAGTACGAGGAAATGCTGATAACGTCGTGATACGATTACGCTTCGTGACTTCGCAAGGCGCTGGTTTCTTCTGCGATTTTGAGGGCCGCCGGCGTGTTGACGTTGGCGAGGAGCCGGGAACCGCCGAAGGTGTTGATCTCCGACATGGGGACGACCCGAACCCTGACATCATCGAACATCTCAACCACCGACAGACGACCCCGGGCCAGCCGCTCCGCGACAACGGGGCGGCAGGCGCGCGTGTACGCGGCGCACAGCGGATGATAGCCGTCTTCGGTCCGGGGCACGACCGCGTCGGCGTCAACGGTCAGCGACAGCAGGTGCGCCAGGAACGCGGCGGTCACAAACGGCATGTCGCAGGCGACCACGACGAGCACGTCGTGGCGCGCGGCGGCGAGCGCGGCATCGAGTCCGGCAAGGGGCCCGGAATCCCGGACACGATCGTGCACCATCCGCACGATAACATCGCCGCTCGGCGTGCGTCTCTCTGTTGTGCCGGGCGTCGTCGTTCCGTCGCCGACGATGATGATGTCGTCGGCAATCCGCGACAGTTCCTCGATTTGACGGCTGAGGATCGATCGGCCGTCGACGACGAGCGTGCTTTTGTCGCGCCCGCCGAACCTCGTGGCTCGACCTCCGGCAAGAATGGCCGCGCTCGGCATGGCCAGATCTTACCTCCAGCCACTGCCTGAAACATGCGCGAAGCGGGTATCGGCCGCGTCCTCGTCGCCAGCCTGCATCAGGGCATTGCCGATATTCTTCCGACACGGCTCGTCTTCTATGAGAACTGGTTGCACGCCGAAGGGCTGCGCGAAGGCACCATCGGGTTGGCGCCGCTTTACGCGGTCCTCAGTTTCCTTCGTCAGGAGGAGGGTGACGCGTACGGACTGATCACGACCCGCGCGGGCGAATACGCGGCGGAGTGGACGGTGGCGTCGATGTCGCCGATGCAGCGCACGCTGCTCAAGGCGGCTCCGGTGTGGCTTCGCGGGCGCCTGCTGGTACGGCTCGCCCGGCGTCTGGTCCGCCACAGTTACAGGGGCAGCCGCGCCGTGTCGAAGGTGCGGAGCGGTACCGCGAGCGTTGATGTCCGCTCGTCGATCTTCTGCAGTGTTCGGGAACCTGTCGATCACCCGTTGTGTCTCTTCTATGCCGCGGCCTTCTCGCGCCTTCTGGTGCTGTTCGACCTCGGTGGTCGGGCGGAGGTCGTCGCCTGTCGCGGCACCGGTCAACCAAGTTGCGTGCTCACCATGGGGCTGTCGGCCGGCGTGCCGCGGACTGGCGAGGCGGCATGACACGTCGCCGCCTCGTGCTCACCGTGATTCTGATCGGCCTCTGCGCGGTCCCCGTTCGGGCGCAGACGAGTCCGCGCATCCTGGTGATGCCCTTCGAAAACGTGACGCACGACGGCCGCATTTTCTGGCTGGGCGAGGCGTCCGCTGTGCTGTTGGCCGACAATCTCAATGCGCTTGGGGGCGCCGCGATCACGCGTGAGGAACGGCGTGAGGCGTTCGAGCGGCTGCAGGTGCCGCCGGCCGCCACGCTCACCGACGCGACCGTCATCAGGATCGGCCAGCTCGTCGGCGCGTCGCAGATCATCA